>JASJDQ010000170.1 GCA_030065075.1 Paracoccaceae bacterium
GTCATTCCGCCACCCGAAGCTTGATGTCGTCGGCTGCCATGGCATCGAGCGCTTTGTCGATGTCGTTCGTTACCAAATCCGCGCCCGTATTTCCGTGCCGTTCGTCTGTTCCGATAAGTGTCGCCCCACCGAGGACGACAGTGATATCCGGAAACTTCAGTTTCACATCCCTAATGATTTTCGAGGCTGATTCAAGCGATTGACCCGATGCGACGGACATCAAGACTCCGTCGTAGTGATTGTCGCGCAATTTCTCTGCGATCGTATCGGCGGTTGCATTGGAATGCAGCCGAACGGAATGGCCGCGACGGCGCAACTGGTCGGCCAAAACGGCGGGCCCAAGGATGTGATCTTCGCGGACTGCGGTCGCCAAAAGAAGGTTCAGAGAGTTGAGATGCGGACGAATATTGTCCCATTGGTGACCAATCGACTTGCAAAGCCCGTAGAGCCGGGCGCTGGCCACCGTGACTTCGGCAAAGCTGAGGGTGTCATCGACCCACCCCTGGCCAAGCTCTGCGGCAACCTGCGGGATACAGTGATCGACGATATCAGTCAGGGTGATCCGCATGACAGTCAGATCTGACTTCAGCAGTTCCTGGTCGAAGGACTTCGTATCCAGAACTGCAGCATAAAGGATCTTGGAGCCGATTTCGATGCGTCGGCTGCGGCGGTGATGCGGTGCTGTATTGACTTGCGAGATGACCGATTTGGCAAGTCCATCGACAAGCGATCCGCTTCCGGGAAGGAGCGTGCGACTGCCATGTTTCGCTGTCATTTACACCACCAGTGAGGCCGAATGGCCCAAAGGACGCCCCGGAGAGCGACTCTCCCGCGGGTGGCACCAGTGTCAGTTACGGGACACAAATTGTCAAAGACAATAGACAGATTCTACGGACTCTTCCGCAAATTCTTTGTGCGTCCTCGGAAAATCGATTGGTTTACAGTGCGTTAATTCGTCACTCCCCGCAGGCGCGCTCGCACGGAGTGTCATACTGGACAATGTAAGTTTAGATTGACACTTTTTCATCTTGGCCCTTACGCTGTCAGTTGAGGAAGACAGAGGAGTCGGCATGGGCCGTACGCAAGTTGCCCAGGGGGACACTCCCATTTTATACACGCCGGAAGAACGTGCGCGTCGCGACAGCACCCGCTGGACTGTCGTGCAGGGCGTTCTTGCGCCGGTGCAATTTCTGGTTTTCCTCGTCTCGCTCGGACTGGTTTTACGATACCTTGCGACCGGGCTTGGGTATGAAGTTGCGACCCTGTCTATCCTCATTAAAACAGGCTTCCTCTATCTCATCATGGTGACCGGCGCGATCTGGGAAAAGGTCGTGTTCGGGCAATATCTGCTGGCGCCCGCCTTCTTCTGGGAGGACGTCGTCAGCTTTGCAGTGATCGCGCTGCATACCCTTTACCTTGTTGTTTTATTTGCCGGTATCCTGCCAGCGCAAGGGCAGATGATGGTCGCGCTGGCGGCCTATGTCCTCTATGTCATCAATGCCGCCCAGTTCCTGCTGAAGCTGCGCCAGGCGCGCCTGCAATCGGCGGTGCCGGCATGATGGATGGCGCACATGGCTCACACGGTTGCCGCGACGCGCCCTTGCTGAAAGAGCGTGGTCAGCGGGAGGTTTTCTGCGGGTTGACGGCCATCGTATGGCTGCACCGGAAGATGCAGGATTCCTTTTTCCTGGTGGTTGGGTCGCGGACCTGCGCGCATCTGCTTCAAAGCGCGGCGGGCGTCATGATCTTTGCCGAACCGCGCTTCGGGACAGCGATTCTCGAGGAGACCGATCTGGCGGGCATGGCGGATGCCCAGGCCGAGCTTGACCGGGAGGTCGAGAAGCTTCTGTCAAGACGATCTGACATACGGCGGTTGTTTCTGGTGGGCTCCTGCCCGTCGGAAGTCATCAAGCTGGATCTGGAAAAAGCGGCCGAGCGGCTGAACGCGCAATTTGCGGACGTCAATGTCGTGAATTTTTCCGGGAGCGGGATCGAGACCACCTTTACCGAAGGTGAAGACGCTTGCCTTGCGGCGATCATTCCGGGGCTGCCCAAGACCGACGCACGGCAGTTGGTTGTGGCAGGCGCCTTGCCGGATGTCGTCCATGACCAGATGCTGGGATTGCTGGAAGGCTTGGGCATCGGACCCGTGACCGTCTTGCCGACGTCGAAGGCGGACGATCCGGCGGCAATTGGCCCGGGCACGGTCTTCGCGCTGACTCAGCCGTTCCTGAACGAAACCCACGCGGCCTTGGTGCGCCGCGGCGCGCGGCACATCGCGGCACCCTTCCCGTTTGGGGAAGAAGGCACGACAGCCTGGCTCCGGGCCATCGCGGATGAGTTTGGTGTGTCGGATGATCGTTTCGACGCCGTGACAGCTGCGCCCCGTGACCGCGCCCGCCGTGCCGTCGCGCAGGCCAGTGCGCCGCTGGCCAACCGCTCGGTCTTCTTTTTCCCGGACAGCCAGCTGGAAATTCCGCTGGCGCGCTTCCTCACCCGGGAATGCGGGATGACCGCGCTGGAAATCGGGCAGCCATATGTTCAGCGCGAGATCGTGGGGCCGGACATGGCGCTGATCGGCGAGGGACCTGTTTTCTCGGAAGGTCAGGATGTGGACCTGCAACTGGACCGGGCGCGGGAGGCGCGTGCTGACCTGACGGTTTGTGGGCTGGGGCTGGCCAATCCGCTGGAAGCCGAGGGGCTGACGACGAAATGGGCTATCGAATTGGTGTTCACACCGATCCATTTCTATGAGCAGGCGGGCGATCTGGCCGGGCTTTTTGCGCGCCCCTTGCGCCGCCGTGCGATCCTTGAAGGTGGAGCGTCCTCGGGGGGCATCGAGCCCCCGTCGGACGCGCGTGGGCTGTGCCACGCCGGCGGGGCGGAGGTGGAAGCTTGAAGCTATCCGTCTGGACATATGAAGGCCCGCCGCATGTGGGCGCGATGCGTGTTGCGACCGCGATGAAGGGTCTGCATTACGTGCTGCATGCCCCGCAGGGCGATACTTACGCGGACCTTCTGTTCACCATGATCGAGCGGCGGGATCGGCGTCCGCCGGTGACCTATACGACGTTTCAGGCGCGCGATCTGGGGGCTGATACGGCGAACCTGTTCAAGACCGCCTGCCACGATGCGGTTGAGCGTTTCGATCCGCAGGCGATCATTGTCGGGGCGTCCTGTACGGCGGAACTGATCCAAGACGATCCAGGCGGCATGGCTGAAACCATGGGCTTGGATATTCCGGTCATTCCGCTGGAGCTGCCGAGTTATCAGCGCAAGGAGAATTTCGGCGCGGATGAAGCGCTCTTCCAGATCGTGCGGACATTGGCGAAGCCCATCGCCCGGACGGAGCGGATCACCTGCAATCTGATCGGGCCGACGGCGCTGGGGTTCCGGCATCGGGACGACATCACCGAGCTTACCGGCCTGCTGATGGAGATGGGCGTGGGCGTGAACGTCGTCGCGCCCTATGACGCGACGCCGGCGGACATCGCGCGGCTGGGCGCGGCGCATTTCAATGTGCTGATGTACCCCGAAACCGGCGAGGCGGCCTGTCGCTGGATGGAACGCGAGTTGGGCCAGCCGTTCACCAAGGTGGTGCCGATTGGCGTGGGCGCAACGCGGGATTTCCTGCGCGAGGTGGCAGAAATGACGGGGCTGGCGCCGCAGATCGATGAAACGCGGCTGCGGCTGCCGTGGTACTCGGCCAGTGTCGACAGCACCTATCTGACCGGCAAGCGCGTGTTCCTGTTTGGCGACGGCACCCATGTGGCCGCCGCGGCGCGGATCGCGCGCGACGAGATGGGCTTCGAGGTCGTGGGATTGGGGTGCTACAACCGCGAGCAGGCGCGCATGATCCGGGCATTGGCTAAGGACTATGGCGTCGAGGCGCTGATCACCGACGATTACCTGGAGGTCGAGGCACGGATCGAGGCGCTTGCGCCCGAGATGATCCTTGGCACGCAGATGGAGCGCCATATCGGCAAGCGACTGGGCATACCCTGTGCGGTCATATCGGCGCCGGTGCATGTTCAGGACTTTCCGGCGCGGTACAGCCCGCAGATGGGGATCGAGGGCGCGAACGTGATCTTCGACACCTGGGTGCATCCGTTGGTGATGGGGCTGGAAGAGCATCTGCTTCACATGTTCCGCGAGGATTTCGAGTTTCACGATGATGCGGGCGCCTCGCATCACAGCGGTGTCGGAGGGGGCTCTGCCCCCGCTTCCGTGCCGGAAGCCCCCCGGGATATTTCCGGGTCGATGGAAACGGGAACCGTCATCTGGTTGGCGGATGCCGAGACAGAGCTGAAGCGTGTGCCGTTCTTCGTGCGTGGGAAGGCGCGGCGGAACACCGAGGCCTATGCTGCCGAGCGCGGTGTCAGCGAGATCAGCGTCGATACGCTGTACGAAGCGAAGGCCCATTTTGCGCGATGAGGTCGGCATAACCGGCCGGATGCCCGGCTATCGCGTGGCGATCGTCACGCTGGATGCGCATGCGGCAGGGCCGGTCGAGCGGGCTTCGAAGAAGTTGCAGCGGGACTTCCCGGGCCTGTCGATTTCGGTGCATGCGGCAGCAGAGTGGGGGGAGCACCCTGAGAAACTGGAGGCCGCCAGGGAGGCCGTTGCCAGCGGCGATATCGTGATTTCCGGGCTCTTGTTTCTGGAGGAACACATCAACCACATCCTGCCAGCGCTGGAGGCGCGGAAGGCGCACTGTGATGCGATGGTGGGCATCATCTCGGATGCCGCCGTGGTGAAGACGACGAAAATGGGGTCGCTCGATATGGGCGCGCCGTCGTCGGGGACGATGTCCTTCCTGAAGCGGCTCCGTGGGTCGTCGAAGCCATCGACGGAAAGCGGCGCGAAGAAGATGCGGTTGTTGCGGCGGCTTCCGAAGATCCTGCGGTTCATTCCGGGCAAGGCGCAGGATTTGCGGGCCTGGTTCCTGACGATGCAATACTGGCTGGCGTCGTCGGACGAGAATGTCGAGAACATGATCCGGCATTTGATCTCGCGTTATGCCTCGGAAGCCAATTGGCAGGGGGCTGCGGTTCCGGCTCCGCAGGAGTATCCGGATGTGGGTCTGTATCACCCGGATCTAAAGGACCGGATCACCACCGACGCGGGCGATTTGCCAAAACGAAAAAACATCAAGGGGACCGTGGGCCTCGTGATGATGCGGTCTTACGTGCTTTCGTCCGATTGCGCGCATTACGATGCGGTCATTCGGGCGCTGGAGGCGCGCGGCTTGCGCGTTCTGCCCGCTTTTGCAGGCGGTCTGGATGCGCGCCCGGCGGTGGAGGCCTATTTCCGCGACGCCAAAGACGTGAAGATCGACGCCCTGCTGTCGCTCACCGGTTTCAGTCTGGTGGGTGGCCCCGCGTATAATGACAATGAAGCAGCGATCGAGGTGCTGCGCGGGTTGGATGTGCCTTACATCGCCGCTCATCCGCTGGAGTTCCAGACGCAGGGCGAATGGCAAGCCTCGCCCCAGGGGCTGGGGCCGATCGAGACGACAATGCTGATCGCGCTTCCTGAACTAGACGGGGCGACGCAACCGACGGTCTTTGCCGGGCGGCATAATGCGCGAGATCGGAGCATGCAGCCTGTGGCCGAGCGGATCGAGATGCTGGCGGAGCGTGTCGCGGCACAGGTCCGGCTCAGGACCACCGCAGCGGCAGATCGGCGGCTGGCGATTACGCTATTCGGGTTTCCGCCGAATGCGGGCGCGACGGGCACGGCGGCCTACCTGGATGTATTCCGATCGCTTCTGAACACGCTCCATGCGTTGAAGGCTGAAGGCTATGACCTTGAGCCACCCGAGACAATTGAAGCCCTGCGCGACGCCGTGCTTGGCGGAAGTGCCGCGCAGTACGGGCAAGAGGCCAATGTCGCCGCGCAGGTGATGGCCGACCAGATTGTGGGGGAAACGCCGTGGCTGGACGAGATTGAGGCGACCTGGGGTCCTGCACCGGGACGCGTGCAATCGGATGGACGCGGCGTGTTCGTCCTTGGTGCGCAATTCGGCAAGGTGTTTGTGGGTGTGCAGCCTGCCTTCGGTTACGAAGGCGATCCCATGCGGCTTCTGTTCGAGAAGGGCTTTGCGCCGACGCATGCCTTTGCGCAGTATTATCTGTGGCTGCGGAATACCTTTGGGGCGCATGCCGTTCTGCATTTCGGGATGCACGGCGCGCTGGAGTTCATGCCGGGCAAGCAGGCGGGGCTTGGGGCAAACGATTGGCCGGATCGGCTGATCGGGGCGCTGCCCAACGTCTATCTGTATGCGGCGAACAACCCCTCCGAAGCGACGTTGGCCAAGCGCCGGTCCGGGGCGGTGACGATATCGCATATGACACCGCCCTTGGCGACCGCCGGGCTTTACAAGGGGTTGGCCGAGTTGAAGGACAGTCTGTCGCGGTGGCGCGGGCTTGCGCCGGAAGCGGCGGAACGCGCGGAGCTTGAGAAACTGATTGCGGAGCAAGCCGAGGCCGTCGATCTGGGCGGTCAGGCTCCAGAGACGCTTTGGCTGAAGCTTCTGGAAACCGAGGATGCGCTTGTGCCGGACGGGTTGCACGTGGTCGGTCGCGCGCTGAGCGACGACCAGAAGGCCGAGTACCTGGATATCCTGGCTGACGCGGACGACGAGACGCGTGACCGTGTCCGCAAGGCGTTGAACGAAGAGACAGAGATCCCTGCGCTTTTGCGGGCGCTCGATGGGCGCTTCACCCCGCCGGTGCCGGGGGGTGATCTGATCCGAAACCCGGACATCCTGCCGACGGGTCGCAACATCCACGCCTTCGATCCGTTCCGTATGCCCACCGAATATGCGGTGCGCGAAGGGGCGCGACAAGCGGCGATGCTGCTGGAAACCCACGACACCCTGCCCCGCAGCGTGGCCTTGGTGCTTTGGGGGTCGGACAATATCAAGACGGACGGCGGGCCCATCGGACAGGCCCTGGCGCTGATCGGTGCGAAGCCGCGGTTCGACAGTTTCGGGCGTCTGTCGGGGGCTGATCTGATCCCGCTCTCGGAGCTTGGTCGTCCGCGCATCGACGTGTTGATGACGCTTTCGGGCATCTTCCGCGATCTGTTGCCCTTGCAGACGCGGCTTCTGGCGGATGCGGCCTTGCAGGCGGCAGAGGCGGATGAGCCGCTGGAGCAGAACTTCATCCGCGCCCACGCGCTAGCCTATGTCGAGAAGACGGGCGCCTCGATGGCCGAGGCGGCCTTGCGCGTCTTTTCCAATGCCGAGGGGGCCTATGGCTCGAACGTAAACCAGTTGGTCGACAGTTCGGCTTTCGGGGATGAGGACGAGCTGGCGGATGCTTATCAGGCGCGGAAGAGTTTTGCCTATGGCACCGATGGCAAAGCGGCGCAGAACGCGGACTTGTTGCAGGAAACGCTACGCACCGTCGAGGTCGCGTATCAGAACCTGGAAAGCGTCGAGCTTGGGGTCACGACGGTGGACCATTACTTCGACACGCTGGGTGGGATCTCGCGAGCCGTGAAACGGGCGCGCGGCGCGGAAGCCGCTGTTTACATCAGCGATCAGACGCGCGGGTCGGGCAAGATCCGGACGCTGTCGGAACAGGTCGCATTGGAAACCCGCTCGCGCAGTCTGAACCCGCGGTTTTATGAGCCGCTGCTTGAGCATGGCGCCGAGGGTGTGCGCCAAATCGAAAGCCAGATCACCAATACGCTGGGCTGGTCGGCGACGACCGATCAGGTGGACCCTTGGGTCTATCAACGCCTGTCCGAGACGTTCGTGCTGGACGAAGACATGCGCCAGCGGCTGGCCGATTTGAACCCCGTGGCCTCCAGCCGCATGGCGAACCGCCTGTTGGAAGCCTCGGACCGAGAATACTGGACCCCCGACGCCGATACGCTGGCCGCGTTGCAGGATGCGGCGGATGCGCTGGAAGATCGTGTTGAAGGGGTGGCCGCAGAATGAAGGGAGCGAACACATGAGCCCAAGGGATGAAATTCCGACGCTGAAGGGCCAGGACGGCGAAGGCTCCGTTCAGGTGCATCAGGACGCCACGATGAAGATCGAAGGGGCCAAGGTGTTTTCCGTTTATGGCAAGGGCGGGATCGGTAAATCAACGACGTCTTCGAACCTGTCAGCTGCGTTTTCGACGATGGGCAAACGCGTGCTGCAGATCGGCTGCGATCCGAAGCATGACAGCACGTTCACGCTGACGGGACATTTGCAGCCGACGGTGATCGATATCCTGAAGGAGGTCGACTTCCATCCCGAGGAACTGAGACCGGAAGACTTCATGACCGAAGGCTACGGCGGCGTGATGTGTGTCGAGGCCGGGGGGCCTCCGGCAGGGACGGGCTGCGGCGGCTATGTCGTGGGGCAGACGGTGAAGCTGTTGAAGCAGCATCACATGCTGGAAGACACCGATGTCGTGATCTTCGACGTGTTGGGCGATGTGGTCTGCGGCGGGTTCGCCGCGCCTTTGCAGCATGCCGACCGGGCGGTGATCGTCACCGCGAACGATTTCGACAGTATCTATGCGATGAACCGGATCATCGCGGCGGTTCAGGCCAAGAGCGCGAACTATAAAGTACGGCTCGCGGGCTGTGTCGCGAACCGGTCGCGTGAGACCGATGAGGTGGATCGCTATTGCGATGTCGTGGGCTTCAAGCGGATCGCGCATATGCCCGATGTGGACGCTATCCGCCGGTCGCGGCTGAAGAAGAAGACGCTGTTCGAGATGGACGATGACGAAGACATCGTCCGGTGTCGCGCTGAATACGTTCGGCTGGCCGAGACGCTTTGGGCCGGAACCGACCCGTTGGCGCCCGCGCCGATGGAGGACCGGGACATCTTTGAATTGCTGGGGTTCGATTGATGGGTCGGGAGGCAAAAATCGATACGATTTTTGCGCCGGAAGCCTTGGCGGTTTCCGATCCGAGTTCCGTGTCGGAGTTCGGCACCTATGCCACGACGCGCGCGCGGGTAGAGACCTATTTCGACCGCACCGCCACACGAACATGGGAGCGGCTGACGTCCGACGCGCCAGTTTCGAAAATTCGCGAAACCGTGCGCCAAGGGCGCGATCAGATGCGGGCGCTTATGCTGTCGCGTCTGCCGGACGATCTGAGCGGTGCCCGGATCCTCGATGCAGGCTGCGGGCCGGGCATGATGAGCGCTGAACTGGCCGTGCGCGGCGCCGAGGTCGTGGGCGTCGATATCTCGCCGCAACTGATCGAGATCGCGCGGAAGCGGCTGAACCCAGACCACGCGCCCCGCGTCCGCTTTGTCGCGGGCGATATGCTGTCCGATGGACTTGGGCACTTCGACCATGTTCTGGCGATGGACAGCATATCGCCCGCGACAAAGCGGACGCGGGGCGCGTGGTCTGGGTTCAGCCGCTTCCGCGCGATCTCGATCAGTTGCGGCGAGAT
>JASJDQ010000171.1 GCA_030065075.1 Paracoccaceae bacterium
GGCGAGAAGAGATGGCTCATCAGTCTATTCCTTGTTCATACACGGGGGCATAAGGCGCTCAGCCATAAAGATGAATTTCTCGGAAGAGTCACGCTGCTCTGCCCGACCAACGAAAGACTATGCGGTGTCCACGATCTTCAGCGTGGCGCTTCGAGTTTCATCGCCCAGTCGCGGATAGCCTGCCAATCTCGATAATCGCCCTCCGCGACGCCGGTGGTGACCGACAAGGCCCGTAGTAGAAGGCGCGCCGGCCAGGGCGTGCGGGCAAACTCCAGGACGCCGGCGAAGCGGCCAACGGATGTCGGTCGCAGGTCTGGAGCAATTTGCCGGATTTTCGCAGCGTATGCCTCGGCTTTGCGCTCTGTTTCCGGCGAAGGTTTTGCAAGCGTCAGGCAGGTGAAAAAGAACGCGACCTGCGTATCGAGCAAAATCTGCCGGTTTTTGCGCACGAAAGCCACGGCTTCCGGCAGCCATCGATCGTAACGGATGGCGCCACCGATGACGACGCGATCATAGACCTCCAAAGCGGTGACCTCGGAGACCGTGTTGATGTCGACTGACGCTCCTCCTTCTGACAGAGCACCGCCAATGAATTCCGCCACTTCAGCGGTCGATCCAAGTCGGCTGTCGTAGGCAACGAGGGCCCTTTGGTTTGCCTGTCCCATAAAGAGTTCTCCTTGGCATCCTTCAAATTGGGCGGTTTTTTCCGCCGATCTGGACCCAAACATCTCTGGAAAGGTCGCAAGAAGTATTGGCATAGGCCGCCGGTGTTTTGGCCGTACGCGCCAATTTGCAGCCCATACACCTGGCGCTATTCTTCCCTTATGGGTTGGATTTCCACGGTCTTTGTTCACAAGGCGCTCGATGCTGCAGTTCTCCTCAAGTGCATCGACCCAGATGCGCGCAAGGCACTGTTTCAACTGGTGGGTTTAGACCCTTCCGCGCCCGTTGATGCGAGCGCAATGATCTCCGACAGCGACTTCTTTGACCTGCTTGAACGCCTTGACGAAATGAGCCAGCGTGGGCGGTCCGTGCCAATTTGCATTGGCGCGTCAATGCGATGCGACGACTATGGCGCGTTCGGCTTGGCGTTCAAATCTGCCCCCAATCTTCTTGGCTCCTATGCGCGCGTGGAGCGCTTTGGCAAAGTCGTGACCTCAATCGCCAACTTTCGCGTCGCGCAATCTGGCCCGTCGGTCTTCATGGAAGTCATACCAGCCCGGGAACAGAGGCTCGGGCTGACCATGACCAACGAGTTGGCGGTGGCCGCGGCGCTGACGCTCAGCCGGGAGGTGACCAGCGAAGAATTCGCCCCGGTCGCAATGAACTTGAAGTCCGACCGGCCCGCAGATGACAGCGCCTATCAAGAGCATTTCCGATGCCCGATCAATTTCGGCGCGGATCGAGACGCGATTGAGATTACGACCGCGGCGGCCGGACGACCCAATCGGCTGTCGGACGATGGGATGTCCAAGTTCTTCGAAGCCCATCTCGACAAAGAACTGGCCCAAATCGACGACACATCAGAACTTGAACGCCGCGTTCTGGACAAGATTGGCGATGCCTTGAGTGAAGGCGTGCCCACGCTTGCCGATGTCGCCGGGCGCCTTGGAATGAGCAGCCGGACGCTGCAGCGTCGTCTATCAACCGACGGTCTGGCCTATCAGGACTTGGTCTTGGACGCGCGAAAAACTCTGTCCGAACAGCTTCTGCGGCGCACGGATTATGCATTGGCCGAGATCGCCTTTCTGACGGGGTTCTCCGATCAAAGCACATTCACCAGAGCCTTTAAGCGCTGGCACGGAAGAACACCCGCAAGCTTTCGACGCGGCGAATAGACCCAACTAAAGCCACCAGAGTGTTTGGCGCGCTCAGCCCAAACACTGGCGCCTGGCGCCAATACGCGTGGCCACTGCTCCGCCTATCCCATGGTCATCTCATCAACGAAGGGAGACAGACCATGACATCCAAACCAATCCTGATCACAGGCGCGACCGGCAAAACCGGGTCCCGCGTCCTCGCACGGCTCAAGGCGGCCGGGCATGATGCCCGCTCCGGGTCTCGCAAGGCTGCAACGCCGTTTGACTGGGACGAACCGAGCACTTGGGAGAAGGCGCTCAATGGCATGGGCGCGGTCTACGTTAACTACCATCCAGACTACGCCTTTCCCGGCGCTATCGAGAACCTCACTCAATTCACCAAAGTTGCCGAGTCTTGCGGTGTCGAGCGGTTGGTCATCCTGACAGGTCGTGGCGAGCACCATGCAAAGCTCGGAGAAGACGTGATTGCGAAGTCGGGTCTCGAGTACACGATCGTGCGATCTTCCTGGTTCGCTCAAAACTTCTCCGAAGGGTCTTTGTGGGAACCCGTGATGGAGGGCGTCGTCCCAATGCCTGGCGGCGATCTCACGGAGCCGATCATCGATATCGATGATCTCGCCGACGTTATCGTGGAAGCTCTGACGGGCTCGGTTCATTCGGAGCAAACCTACGAATGCACCGGACCACGGCTGCTCGGATTTGAAGAGGTCGCCGACATCCTGTCGGGTGCTATCGGACGACGCGTCGACTACTTGCCAATCTCGTTCGAGGACTTCCATGCGGAGCTTGAGGTCACAAGCGGGACCGTCTTCGCAGACATCGTGACGGATATTGCCCGCGAAACCTTCGACGGGCGCAACGCTAAACTCGGCGACGGTGTGATGAGCGCGATCGGCCGGCAACCCCGAGACTTCACCGAATTCGCCAAAGCGGCCGCTTGGGCGGGCAAATGGGCCAAAGCGGCCTGATCAACTTCAATCGTAAGGAACACATCATGCAACTCACGCGTTTTCAGAAAGTCACTTTTGGCATCGGCGGCATCACGGCGCTTGCCATTGGCGCCTGCATTACGCTGGCCCCTCACGCCTTCTACGGCAGCTACGGCATTACACTTGGGCAAGACCCGAACCTGCTGAGTGAACTGCGTGCGCCCGGCGCAGGGCTCGCGGTTCTCGGTGCAATCATGCTGGCCGGTGTGATCCGCGCCGCCACGAGGCCCATCGCGCTTGCTGTTGCGCTCACCGTGTACCTGGCCTTCCCGGCAGGACGCATCGTGGGCATCGTCGTGGATGGCATGCCGTCCGGTGGCATCATCGGTGCTCTCGCCGTTGAGATCATCATCGCCGGCCTCTTGCTTTTCGCGTTCAAGCCACGGCGGGCGATGAACTCCGAAAGTAGGCGTATTGTGGACCTGCCCGGCTAACAAACAGACATTCACGTCACGGGCGGCGCCGAGACACTGGGGCCGCCGGTGACTTGTTCCGGACAGTTTCCTCCAACTGACCCCAAAGGAAACCGATTTCAAAAGACCGTTGGAGTGATCGATCTGAGTTCGCTCAGGTATCCTGCAAAAGACCCGCTTCGGGCAATCGAGCGTGTCTAACAACCGCTTTGCGGGCATCTGGGCCCTCCGATTGAACCACTCGGAACACTGCGAGCCCCTTATGGACATGGATAAGACCGTCTCGCGACAGACACCGACCCTCTCGTCCCGCACTCATCACTGGCAAGTCCTTTGGGATCAAGTGCAAACTCCGAAGATCATACGGTGGACCGGTTACATGCGATAACCGCGTTCTGTATCGGGACGGCGGTTGATAACTGGCTATCCCGACCCACCTTCGAGGTATGACAGTCCTGCCAATAGAGACCGTACAAGACTATCCACGCCCGCCGGCACTGGAGCCGGTCGAACAGCGTTTGCGCGTCGTTCTGGCCGGCGAAACGATCGCTGACACGACACGTGGGCTGCGCGTTCTGGAAACGCATCACGCGCCGACCTACTACATCCCTCCAGAGGACATCACCGCGCGTCTCACACCGTCCCGAGGCACGAGCATTTGCGAATGGAAAGGGCGTGCGGTCTATTTTGATGTACACGCCGGCGAAAAGAAATCAGACCGCGCGGCTTGGTCGTACCCGGACCCGACCCCTGATTTCGTGAAGCTGGCCAAACATGTCGCATTCTATCCCGGTTTGATGGACGCCTGTTTCGTAGGGGAGGAGCGGGTCATTCCCCAACCGGGCGACTTTTACGGAGGCTGGGTGACGAGTAATCTCAAAGGGCAGATCAAGGGCGCTGCGGGGACGGAGTTCTGGTGAGAGCTTCTCCGAGAATTGCAATCATCGGTGCCGGGCTGGCAGGCCTGACCTGCGCGCGCGAACTGGCCGCGCAAGGGATCGATCCCGTGATCTTCGACAAGGGGCGCGGGCTGGGTGGCAGGCTGTCGACGCGCCGCGCCGAGGGTGGCTTTCAATTCGACCACGGCGCGCGCTACCTGACGGCCCGAGGCGAAGACTTCGCATCCTTGCTTCTCGCGGCAGAGACGGCTGGCGCAGTTGCGCGTTGGCATGTCGAAGAGGGAGAGGCCGTCTTTGTCGGTATCCCCGGCATGACAGGGTTGGCCAAGTTTATGGCAGACGGTCTCAACATCCGAAAGGCGGTGAGGATCACGCATGTGCGGGAAGCGGAAGGCGGTTGGCGCCTGGAATGGAAGGAGGGTGCCGAAGTGTTCGACCGCGTGGTCATCACTGCGCCGTCCCCTCAAACCATTGCGCTTCTTGCAGAAGACCACCCGATCCGCAGGTCGATCGAAAGTGTCGGCATGGACCCGTGCCTCGCGTTGATGGTCGGGATGTCCCCGGATGAGCGCGTACCACCCACAATCCAGTTGCAGCCGAGCGACGACCTCTCATGGGTTGTACTCGACAGCACCAAGCCGGGACGCCCAGATGTGCCCTGCCTCGTCGCACATGCGAGCCCGGATTGGAGCAGACGGCACCTTGAATTGGAGATGACCGAAATTGCACAGCGCATGTTGCCGTTGGTATCACAAGCTCTCGGCACGCGCCTGACCGAAGACTTACCATATCTCTCCGCTCATCGCTGGCGCTATGCCCTTGTATCGAAGCCGCTTGGACAGCCGTTCCTGGTGGACAAGACACAAACCCTGTTTGCCGGTGGGGACTGGTGCCTCGGCGCGCGGGCGGAAGACGCCTGGACCAGCGGGAAAGCCGTCGCCAGCACTGTGCTCAAGACGATCTAGCGCTGCACGCAGCCCATTCACTCCTGCAACGCGAGTGACGTGAGGGCGTCCGATGTCATAGGGAGACGGCGGGCGCGCAATCCCGTGGCATCGCAGACCGCGTTGGCAATTGCTGCCAGCACCGGTCCGGGCGAGGCTTCACCGGCGCCAAGGGACTTGCTTTCTGGCTGATCCAACAGGATCACGTCGATTTCGGGCACGCCGGAGAACCTGAGCACAGGGTAGCTGTCCCAATCGCGCGACGTGATACCATCGCGATCCCAGGTGACGGCTTCGTGCAATGCCCAGCTTGCGGCCTGCAATGCACCGCCTTCCAACTGCGCGGCAAGGCCGTCGCGGTCGACAATCCGCCCGGCATCGGCAACCAGCAAAATGCGATGAAGCTCGATTTCGGCAGCGTCGGTTACCGTCAGATCAACCGAGGCGCCAACCCGCGTCATGGCGTTCTTGTATTGGGCATAGGCGATCCCGCGCCCCGCGCCCTCTGCCAAGGGTCGGGCGTCAAGTTCGCTTTCAAGCCGGTCGAGCACCGCCATCGCGCGCCCATCTTTCAAGTGCGCTCGGCGAAACGCGAAGGGATCCGCTCCCCGTTCCCGTGCGATTTCATCCATGAAGCATTCGATCGCGAACACATTCAAAGCGGCTCCAAGGCATCGCAGGGCGGACGTTCGAAGCGGCATCTCAGGCACCAGGTTCTTCACGAACCGCGTCTCCGGGATGTCGTAAATCGGAACCAGGTTCCTCTGCAGCCCACCGTGGCGGTTCATGTTCGGTGCGCCCGGCTGAGGGCCAACGGAATTGGAGCGGAAGTGGTTGGCCAAAAGCTTGGCTGGTCCCGCCTGGTTCGGACCGGTCCGGGGACGGCCCCGAAACGTGCCGCCAATGGCTTCCGCCGAAAACGCCTGCAGACGACCATCTGTACCAACCTTTGCGGCAACTTCAGTTGCACTGGCGGGACCGTAGGGTTCCCAAGCGTGTTCGTCTTCCCGGATCCATTTGAGCAGGATCGGAGTGTTCGGCACCGCCATTGCGAGAAGGGCCGCTTCGAAAGCGGCATCATCGGCAGCGCTGTGTCCGTAGCAGCCAGAGCCAGGCATGAAGGTGAGGACCACCTTCTCGGGCGGGAGACCAAGGCTTTCGGCGATACTGTCGCGCAGGATGTAGATGCCCTGGCTATGGGTCGTGATTTCCAGCGTCTCGCCATCCCAAGTCGCGCAGGCAGCCGATGGCGCCAGTGCGCCGTGCATCGTGAAGGGGCGCTCGTAGCGGGCGCGGTGGGTCGTATCGGGCAAGTCTTGCGGAATGGGAGCATCTTTGACGGGTTTTCCGTCCTCGACGGTGAGGCGTATCGCATTTTCCTGCGTCAGCGCGCTGAAGATATCCCCGTCGCCCAGTCCATCACCGAGATCCCAATCGCAGGCATTGGCCAGTCTTTGCGCCGCGCGCACCACGGGCCATTCCTGCGGTCCGGCAACGGCTAGGAAGCTCCCGTCGCGCAGAATATGAAACCCGTCCTCTTCCAGCTTGCTTGCCAAATCACCCTGAATTTCGGCGAGGCGCGCCTTCGCATGCGGCGGACGGATGACCAGCGCATGCAGCATGCCCGGCAGGTCCAGATCGTGGAGAAACCGGTAGCTGCCCTTCACCAGCTCCGGCAGCCCACGCATATCCAAGC
This sequence comes from Paracoccaceae bacterium, assembly GCA_030065075.1. Classification (GTDB taxonomy): domain Bacteria; phylum Pseudomonadota; class Alphaproteobacteria; order Rhodobacterales; family Rhodobacteraceae; genus JAJDOD01. Next base: position 6,762 of record JASJDQ010000171.1, read on the forward strand.
CCTTGACCGCCCCCGCTTCGGCAATCCGGGCGTCGGGATCGACCGGCATGTCGAGGTCGATCTCTGCGAGGACATGCAGCAGCACCAATGGCCGGTTCGTTCCCGGGCCGGTGAGTTCCCCGGCATCCAGCGTCCAGTCATTGGCCTCTCCGCCCAATCGGTCGCTGAGGTGGGCAAGTATCTTTGCGCGCAACGTTGCCGCCGCGAGGCGCAGCGCATGGCCGGACTGTTCGATGGAATTGCTGCCCGATGTCATGCCTTCATCGGGACTGCTTTTGGTGCTGACAGGCTGGACGTCGATCTCGGCGGGCCAGAGCGTCAGCTCATGTTGGACAATCCCAACCAGCGCCGTCGAAATGCGTTGACCGATGTCTACTTTTCCGGTCCGCACCTGTAGCTTGCCATCGGCCAGGGCGAGCCAGTCGGAAACTCTTGGATAGTCCTCGAGGCTCATGCCTGGCCGCTTGCGATTTCAACAGCGCGCAGGACGCGAGGATGAGCGCCGCAGCGGCAAAGATGTGGGTCGAGGGCGGCCTTCGCCGCGGCTCTGTCCGGGGTTTCATTCTCGGAGAGAAGCGAACTCACCGCCACGACGAGGCCAGCGGTGCAGTATCCGCATTGGGCTGCATTCGCCTCGACAAATGCCGCCTGAACGCGTTGCCCGGTCTCAGTCGCAGCAAGCCCTTCGACGGTGACGATGTCGCGTCCTTCGAAGGTCGCGACAGGAGAAACACAGCTCATTTCCACCTTGCCATCGACCAGCACCGCGCAGGCTCCGCATTGTTCAAGTCCGCAGCCAAGCTTCGAGCCTTTCAGCTTCAGTTCGTCTCTGAGAACGTAGAGCAGCGGTGTTTCGGGGTCCGAAACAACTGTTCGGTCTTCGCCGTTTATGCGAAGCTTCAGGCTCACGAGGGGACCTTCTCCCACGTGACATCCAGCTTCACATCCGCCGAGCGGAACAGGTTCATGACCGGGCAGCGATATTCGACGTTCCGTGCCAGGCGGTCGAGGCGGTCCTGCGGTTCATTGGTATGGATCCGGATCTTGACGCGCACCCAGTTGAAATAGGGCCGCACGCCCTGGACTCCGCGACTTCCGCGCTGGTCGACCTCGCCATCAGCTTCGATGTCAACGCCGGTGTATTCGAAGCGCATCGCCTCGGCACACCGATTGATGATCACGCCTTCGCAGCCAAGAAGCGACGACAGGCACATCTCCAGTGGAGTCGGTCCGGTGTTGGTGCCCTTCTCGTCGCTGACAAGGATATGGTCGCGCACCATCATCACAGAACGCGTAGAGGCCTCGTTGCGTGCGACAACACGGCGAATACCTAGCGCGGATTTGTTCGGGTCCACGCTCGGCGGCAAAAGGTCGGTCTCAGGGGTGCTCACAGTGTCATTTCCAGAATTTCCAGGCCATTGTTGCGGTCGAGCAGGTAGATCAATCCGTTTTCATCCACGTCGACATCGTTCGATTGCGGGGCGCTGCCGTCCGGTCGTTCGGACATGAAATGCGCAACTTCCTCCGGTAGGAGCGGGTCGGCGAGATCAAGAACGCGCAGGCCTCCCGCGAACCAGGTGGCATAGACAAGCGTGCTGTCGAGTTTCTCACGATACTGGTGCCCGCCGAAGCGGACGCCGGGTTCGCCGACCCAGGGCGAGGCACGTTCCGAGAGGTCCCAGGCAGCGACCGGCTCCATGTTGTCGAGATCGGTGACATCCATGATCCATATGAAGCCATGCAGCCTGCCCGGCTTGTGGTCATGTTCCTCGTCGATTGCGACGGCGTATCGGCGACCGCCGATGGTCTGTTCCAGCGGCATGACAGTGTGGGTGGGCTCAGGGATTGCCTTGGGAAAGACATAACTGCCGATCTGGCGCGGGTTCGTAAGGTCGCTGGCATCAAGCACGCGGAAGCCGGCGTGCCAAACGGCGGCCCAAAACTCGTCGCCCACGCGCATCGCGTGATGCAAGCGATGGCTGTAGCCCTTGCCGGTCGGCGTCTCGCCCGTCGCGACATGCTGGCCCGGCATGTGCCAGCGCGAGACTTCGGTCGGGTTGGTCGGGTCAGAGAGATCATAGATGACAAGGATATTGCCGACATACCCTTCCATCTCGGTCGAAATGTAGGCGTAGTTTTCGTCCATATCGAAGCGGTGCACGCCGAAGCCGTGGGTTTTGACGTGTGACAGGAGATTTGGTGCCGACTTGTCGGATATGTCCCAGACACGGAAGCCGCCGGAGTGGTAACCGCGCTGCAACGCCGCTTCGAGCACAGGTATATCCGTCAGCTCCACGCCCAGTTCTGCCGCAATCTCCGCATCACCCATCCCGTCGGCACGCAATCCCGCAACCTTCTCACCCTTTCGCAGGAAATGCCGACGATCCATCTCCACATTGGTGATCATCAGGTTCCCCGCCACACGGACCTTGTGCGTGTGAGACCATTCATCAGGCGGTGCGACATGGGCGACCACGGTCGGGTTCGCAGGGTCCCGCACGTCTATGATCGAGGTGCCCATGGGGGGCTTCATATGGCCCACGAAGGCATAGCCGTCCTGCACCACGACCTGCCCACCGCCGGGAATGTCCAGCCAGCCCAATCGGCGGATATTGCGCGTCAGCT
>JASJDQ010000172.1 GCA_030065075.1 Paracoccaceae bacterium
AAGGCCGAAGGAATCCGCATCCCGCTCGAACTCTCTCGAGTAGCTGAGCGACAGGATGACCCCGCCCTCGAGCAGGATGTCTTCAAGGATGGGTCCGGTATCCCCCGCAATCAGAGAGACCAGAATGAAAAAGCCGAGAGAGCGATAAAGCTGTGTCAGGCCGTGGTTTTCGACGACGTGGCCTAGCTCGTGGCCAAGGACGGCGGCAACCACATCATTGCCGGGAAAGCGTTTCACCAGCGCATCTGTGATGACCACCGTGCCACCCGGGAGCGCCACCGCATTTGGGCCGATGCCGGGCGCGGAGCGGAAGAGCAGGGTGAAATCGCCTTCGTCATTTTTCGGAAGCGCACCGATGAGGTTTGCGAAGACCGCGCGCACCTCCTCCTGCCGTTCGTCGGAGAGTCGGGTCGGTTCCGCGATGACGCGGTCAAAGAATTGAAGCGTTCCGGCATCCATGGCGTTTTTCAATGGATCCGGTGTCATCAGAACTGCCAGGTAGACAAGAGCTGGCAATGCGAAGCGCCAGACCGCAACGGCCCCCAGGAGCGCTGCGATGGCCACATAAAACAGCCGTTTGTTGAAGCCCTCCGCCGCATGCAGGAAGCTGCCTGCCGTTTTCCCTGTTAGCTCGTTCACCGCGTCGTGGTCCGGCGTTTCAAACATCGTTCCATCGGGGAGCGTGGCGCGACGATCCGACTTGCCGAGCGGTGCTTCGAACTTCAGGTCTGCTTCCGGGAAGGTACAGGTTGCCTCGCCGCTCTCAGTCCTGAGCGTGACGGTGCCGGCGTCGATCTCCAACGACGCCGGCACTTGTTTTGACGTTCGGGCCAGATAGGCCCGACCGACTATCGTGATCATTCCGTCAGACCGGAAGGCCGATATCGAAACCTTCGATATCGCCATAGGCATCACCGATGGCTCCGGCGCGGGCCTGGGCCTGGCTCACGAATTCATCGAGAGATCCGTTAACGGTGACATCCGTGTGTTCGGCCAGATACCGCGCCATTCGGATCTGCGCCCAGGGCAGCATGAAGCCGACGGAGCACAGAACGACGACGGTGTTCGACAGGGCGATCCAGAGAACCTGCAACGGAGCCACGTCGGAATGAAACTTGTGGCCGCCTTCTAGCGCAAGGTTGGACAAAGTCAGGTTCCGGATCATCGCCCCATAGAAGGTGGCGGCTGGGAAAAAGGCAAGGAAGGCCCAAAGGTAGATCAGGCCGATAACGCTCACGTCAGGTTCCGGCGTGGCGAAGCTTTCGAGGCTTGGGGCCGCGATTACGCCCAACACCACCGTAACCGCAGCAATCCACGCGAGGGTGAGGAAAAACGCGATGTAAAACCCGCCGATGGGCGCGTCGAAGTGGAATTTGTGCTGGCCGAGGCGATGGTTGTTGATCGAATACCGCTTGCGCGCCCGGTCAAAGAACGGAAACGCGATATAGAGCGTCATCGCGGTCAGGATCGGGAAAACGATGTAGACGAGGAAGGCCTTGCCGATCGTGCCCACGAACTGGAAGCGGACATTGGACCAGCTTGTCATTTGCGCGTTGAAGCGGAGCGACCGTACCAGGAGCCACGGAAAAATGGCAACGAGCAGCAGAAGCATAACGAGCCCGACGATGGGGATGGCGCTCAGGATGCTGTAGGCGATGAATCCGACGACGACGATGATCCGCCCGATGAGAATCTGCATGCCGGTCGCGTGGTAGTCGAGTTTGCGGCCCGCAACATAGGTGTTCTGGTAGAAATACTTGTTTCTCCGCACCTTGGCCCATGCCGAGTAGATGCCGAGGGTTACGATGGTCAGCAAGAGGTTGACGATCCAGATGCCGAACCATTCTCGTGCGTTGCCTGTGAAAGTGACCTGACGGGTCGATGCCATGTCCTGCAATGTACTGCTCCGAAATGCGCCCCTCGCTCCTGACTAGGAAACCTGTCGTTCAGGAATGTGGCAAGATCTCGTTATAGTTGCGATGCGGGAAACAGGTGTTTCCGGGGCTCACCGGCCTTTGAGACGGCGATTCCGGGCGGCCAGAAGCTTCAGGCGGAGCGCGTTCAACTGGATGAAGCCCTGTGCGTCCTTCTGGTCATAGGCGCCCGCGTCTTCTTCGAAGGTCACATGGGCCTCGGAATATAGGGAACGCTCGGACCATCGCGCCACGGTGCGCGCCGATCCCTTATAGAGCTTGACCCGCACAGTGCCGGAGACGTGCTCCTGGCTCTTGTCGATGAGGGCCTGCAACATTTCGCGTTCCGGCGAGAACCAGAAGCCGTTGTAGATGAGTTCGGCGTAGCGCGGCATGATCGAGTCCTTCAAATGCCCCGCGCCGCTGTCGAGCGTGATTTGTTCGATGCCGCGATGCGCTTCGAGCAGGATCGTTCCGCCAGGGGTTTCGTAAAGGCCGCGGGATTTCATGCCGACGAAGCGGTTTTCGACAAGGTCCAGGATGCCGACGCCGTGTTTGCCGCCAAGCTCATTCAGCCTTGTAAGGAGCGTGGCGGGAGACATCGCTTCCCCATTGATTGCGACCGCGTCACCCTTTTCGAAGGTGATTTCCACCATTTCGGGGGCGTCGGGCGCGTCTTCCGGCTTGGTTATGCGCTGAAGCACGAATTCCGGGGCTTCTTCCGCCGGGTCTTCGAGCACCTTGCCTTCGGAGGAGGTGTGGAGAAGGTTCGCATCGACGGAGAACGGCGCTTCGCCGCGCTTGTCCTTTGCGATGGGGATCTGGTTTTTCTCCGCAAACTCGAGGAGCCGGGTGCGGGAGGTGAGGTCCCAGAGGCGCCAAGGGGCGATGACCTTGATATCGGGGTCGAGCGCGTATGCGGAAAGCTCGAAGCGGACCTGATCGTTGCCCTTACCGGTCGCTCCGTGGGAGACGGCGTCGGCGCCGGTTTCATGCGCGATTTCCACCAGGCGCTTTGAGATCAGGGGACGCGCGATGGACGTGCCGAGCAGGTAGAGCCCTTCATAGAGTGCATTGGCCCGGAACATCGGGAAGACGAAGTCGCGGGTGAATTCTTCCCGCAGGTCCTCGATGTAGATTTCCTTGACGCCCAGCATTTCGGCTTTCTTGCGCGCAGGCTCCAGTTCCTCGCCCTGACCGAGATCGGCTGTGAAGGTCACGACCTCGCAGTCGTATTCGGTCTGAAGCCATTTCAGGATGATCGACGTGTCGAGACCACCGGAATAGGCAAGGACGACTTTCTTCGGCGCGGACATGGAACCCCCTCGGGTGCTGGTATCTGCGCGCGTTTACGGAATTTTGAAAAGGGGGACAAGCGGGGGCCGCCTAACCGAGCAACTGGTCTTTGGACGATTGATAGGCTGTCCGCAGCCTGGCGGCGTCGGGACGTGCGTTCGGGTCCGACTTGAGCCGTGCCTCCTCTTCCAGGCAGAGCTTTGCAACTTCCGCCAAGCCGATGTTCTGCACGCTTCCCTTCAGGAAGTGGATCTTGCCGGCGATAGTTTCCTGGGGCGTCGTGTCCAACTCGGACAGCACCTCTTCCACTTCTTCGCAGAAAAGGGCGACCACTTCCGCGAAGTCGTCTTCGCCGACCTCTTCCTTCAGTTCCGCAATGCGAGACATGTCCAGCACGTCAACACTCCGATCATCCATCACGCCGAACTTCGCATGGCAGCGTTTAAAGAGATTTAAGGGCTTCCCTGTCAGAAGGCGTCATGACTTCGGCTGAACCCATACCAGAGCAGGCTGCGCGTCGCTCTCTCGCCCCGGTGCTTGTTGTCGACGACAGCAAGGCACAGCGCCGGTTGCTGACGCGAACGCTTGAGAAATGGGGATACGAGACGCTTGAGGCCGAGTCCGGGGAAGCGGCGCTCGAACTCTGCAAGGCAAAGGCGTTCGACATCGTGATCAGCGATTGGCTGATGCCCGGTATGTCCGGCGTTGAATTCTGCCGTGCCTTTCGCGCGCTTTCTGACCGGCCGGCGTTCTTCCTGCTGTTGACAGCGCAGACCGAGCGGGAGCGTTTGGCTGAAGGGTTGGAAAGTGGCGCAGACGATTTCTTGTCCAAACCGTTTCATTCCGTCGAGCTTCGGGCGCGATTGAGAGCCGGCCGCCGCATCCTGGAGGCCCAACAGGCTTTGGCGGACAAGAACATGGTCTTGTCGCAGACGCTGGAGGATCTTTCGGACGCCTACGCCGCGATCGAGCGGGATCTGAAGGGCGCGCGCGCGTTTCAGGAAGGGTTGGTGCCCGAGCGATCGGTGGAATTTGGACGCTTGAATGTCTCCCTCTTTTTTCGTTCAAGCGGCCACATCGGGGGGGATCTGGTCGGGTACTTTCCCGTGCGCGACAGCGAGATCGGCGTCTTCTCGGTCGATGTTTCCGGGCACGGTGTGGCGTCCGCGTTGATGACTGCGCGGATCGCCGGGTATTTGAGTGCCACATCGCCTGAACGAAACATCGCGCTGCGGCCTTCGGAAAACGGGTTTGAAATGGCCCCTCTCGAAGACGTTTGCCACCAGTTGAACAGTTTTCTTCTGGATGACGTCGAGTCCGACCAGTATCTGACGATGTCGCTTGTTTGGATCGACATCGAAAGCGGTCGGATGCGCCTCTGTCAGTCGGGCCACCCGAGCCCGGCGGTCCAGCGGAAAGACGGAAGCGTTGAGTTCATCGAGCTTTGGAGTACGCCGATCGGATTGATCGAGGATGCAGAGTTCGCGACGTGCGAGCTGCAACTCAACGCCGGCGATCGTCTTCTTTTGTACTCCGATGGCGTGACGGAGTGTCCTGATCCAAGCGACCTCCTGCTCGACGAGGATGGTCTGGCATCGATCCTGACCCAGCATCGCAATCTCACGGGTAAAGCCCTATTGGACGAAATCTATGCATCCCTCGTTTCCTTTCGGGGTAGTGAGGAATTTCCGGACGACATCTCGGCCGTCGCGCTGGAATTCCGCTAGAGAAAGAGACGCCTCAAAAACAGGCGTTCCCCGTCATTCCCGACGAGGTCCAAGGCGACTTCCGGTGACGCCCACAAGGCAAGGTGATGCGGTTCGCTTGGCGGACCCAGGCGCACGTTGGGGCGCCCGAAATAGACATGGCAGAGCTTTTCGGCCCAAAGCCCATATTCCGGCATGTAGGTGAAGCGGCGATAGGCGCCGATCCGGCGAAGCTTGCCGACACGCCACCCCGTTTCCTCGGCAATTTCACGATGGAGCGCGGGAATGACCTGTTCACCGGCATCGATGCCGCCGCCTGGAAGCTGAACCTCCGGAACAGGCTCGCTTTGATGGGTTAGCAGTATCTGACCCTGCCGCTCGAGGATGGCATAGGCCCCCGGTCTGAGCCGGTATTTCCGACCCGACCTTACAGGCTCACCGATCCTTGGAATCATGGGATTGGTCCTTTGCTTTCGATGCCTATATAGACCCGACACTTACGAATTGTCAGGACACTGCATGACACTTGGCTCCAAGATCGCCTGGGATGACACCGTGCTTCCGTTTCAGCTTGACCGGACCGGCACGCGCGGGCGCGTTGCACGTCTCGACGGCGTGTTGCAGACGGTCTTGTCGCAACACGAGTATCCGCCGTCGATCGAGGCGCTGATTGCGGAAATGACCCTGCTCACCGCGTTGATCGGGCAGACGATCAAGCTGCGCTGGAAGCTGTCGCTGCAGGTGCGGGGGGATGGGCCGGCCCGTTTGATCGCAACGGATTATTATGGGCCTAGCGAGGATGGAGCCCCGGCGCGTATCCGGGCCTATGCAAGCTTTGACGAGACGCGGCTGGAACCGACGGGCGATCCGTTCGATCAGATCGGGAAGGGGTACTTTGCGATCCTGATCGATCAGGGGGAGGGCATGGTTCCGTATCAGGGCATCACGCCGATTTCCGGCGGATCGCTCGCCGCCTGTGCGGAGACGTATTTCGCGCAATCGGAACAGATACCAACGCGGTTTGCGTTGAGCTTCGGTCGGTCGCAGCAGCCGGGCGAGGTCCTCCACTGGCGCGCGGGCGGAATAATGCTTCAGCAAATGCCGGAAGCGTCGCCAAAGGTGCAGGGTGGCGGATCCGGAGAAGGCGGTCTCCTGCAAGCCGAGGACGTTCTGGACGAGGATGGCGTCGAGGACTGGTCGCACGTCAACATCCTGCTTGATACGGCGGAGGACATCGAGTTGATCGGGCCGAGCGTGCAGCCGACCGATCTGCTTGTGCGGCTGTTCCACGAGGACGGTCCAAGGGTGTTCGATCCGCAACCGGTGGAGTTCGGATGCACCTGTTCGCCTGACCGGGTGCGCCAGTCGCTCTCGATCTATTCCGCAAAGGACATCGGCCACATGACCACCGACGAGGGGATCGTCACAGCCGACTGCCAGTTCTGCGGGGCACATTACGAATTTGACCCGGACACATTGGGGTTCGAGGCGAAGGAATGAGTGTCCTTCCCTCGCTTCAACGTGCTGTCGCGAAAGGGGGGGCGCCGTCGTCGGATTACGATCTGAACAAGGACGGTGCTACTCCGGACCGCCCGCTGAGGGATGCAGCCGTTCTCGTCCCCGTCGTTGATGCAGCGGACCCCCGGTTGATTCTGACGAAGCGTGCACCGCATTTGAAGCACCATCCGGGACAGGTGGCTTTCCCGGGCGGGAAGGTGGAAGAGACCGATACCGATGTTATCGCGGCCGCGCGTCGCGAGGCGGAAGAGGAGATTTCGCTTCGGGAAGTGGAGATTGTCGGCACGCTCGCCCCGCATGTCACAGTGACCGGCTTCAATGTGACTCCAGTCCTCGGATTGGTGCGTCCCGGCGTTTTCATGCAGCCGGATGTGAGTGAAGTGTCAGAGGTGTTTGAAGTGCCTCTTAGTCATGTACTCAATCCCGACAACTACCTGATCGAGTCGCGGCTGTGGCGCGGCAGGCCGCGGTATTTCTTTACGGTCCCGTGGGGTCCCTATTACATCTGGGGGGCGACGGCGCGCATGCTGCGGGCGCTCGCGGATCGGATGGTGAATGACACGGATTGATGCGGCTTGGCTGAAGGACGACGCGACGCAGAGCGTGTTCGCCTTGCTGTCCGATTACCCGACCTATGCTGTTGGGGGCTGTGTTCGAGACACACTCCTGGGCAAGGACGTCAAGGATATCGATCTTTCGACGGCTGCGCATCCCGATGACGTGAGCGCGCTGGCTGAAAAGGCTGGTTACCGGGTTGTGCCGACCGGGATCGACCATGGTACCGTGACCGTTCTGGTGGATGACGTTCCGTTCGAGATCACGACATTTCGCCACGACGTGGAGACGGACGGCCGCCGCGCCGTCGTGGCGTTCGCGGACAACATCGAGGACGATGCCCGTCGCCGCGATTTCACGATGAACGCGATTTATGCCGACGCGAAAGGCCATCTTCTTGATCCCGTTGAGGGGCTGCGGGATATCGAGGCGCGGCGCGTGCGGTTCATCGAGGATGCCGACAGGCGGATTCGGGAGGACCATCTTCGAAGCCTTCGCTTCTTCCGCTTCAATGCGTGGTATGGGGATCCCCTTGGTGGTTTCGACGCCGAAGCCATGGATGCAATCGCGCGCAATCTCCCCGGTTTAGAGACACTTTCGCGCGAGCGGGTCGGGGCGGAAGTTCTCCGCTTGCTGTCGGCGCCCGACCCAGCGCCCGCCGTCGCGGCCATGCGGTCGACCGGTGCTCTTGCCACGGTTCTTCCCGGTGCCGATGACACGCCGCTGGGACCTTTGGTGCATCTTGAGCAAGACGTGGCTGTTCAACCGGATGGCCTGCGACGTCTTGCGGCCCTTGGTGGAGAAATCAACACCTTGCGGCTTTCGCGAGCCGATCTCGCTCGTGTCGTTGCCATTCAAGACAACATCGGCGTAGCGCCCCACGTTATTGGGTACCGCGAAGGGTTTGGGATCGGTCGTGATGCGATTCTGATTTCTGCGGCATTGAGTTCACGGGAATTGTCCGGCGACGCGCTCTCGCAAGTAGAGCGGGGTGCGAGGGCCGAACTGCCCATCTCGGCTCGTGATCTGATGCCAGAGCTGGAGGGAAAAGAGCTTGGCGATGCGCTTCGCGCGTTGGAACAAAAGTGGATCGACAGCGATTTCACGCTGTCACGCGAAGACCTGCTGCGACAGGGGTGACTTTTTCGTCGTGTTGGGTTAGGAGGGTCGCGCCGACAAATGGAGGGCATTCGATGATTATCAGGATTCGACCACACCAGTTCTGACTGGTCCGATCCTGTAGGGACGGCCCCGGTCATGCCTCCCGCTTCTTCGATTTTGCACCCCATTCAAAGGCTTCCGCCACATGTTCCGTTTCTTTGAGAATCTCATCGACCCTTATTGCGACTATCGTGAGGAGGATCGACCGCCCACGAAACTCTGGCCGTTTTTGGCCAGGTATATGCAGCCGTTCCGGAAAGTCTTTGTCGTCACGGCTCTGGTGACAATTGTCGTCGCTGCCATCGAGATCTGGCTGATCGCGTATATCGGGCGGCTCGTGGATGTTCTGGCCAGCACCGACCGCGCCACGTTTTGGCAGGATCACGGCGTGGAAATGCTTCTGGTCGCTCTATTTCTGTTGCTGATCAGGCCGTTGGTTCAGATGGTCGATGTCTCCCTGTTGAACAACACGATTCTGCCGAACTTCGGCACGCTGATCCGGTGGCGCGCGCACAGCCACGTCTTGCGGCAAAGCGTTGGCTGGTTCGAGAATGACTTCGCGGGGCGCATCGCGAACCGCATCATGCAGACGCCGCCAGCGGCGGGCGAGGCCGTGTTTCAGGTCTTCGACGCTATGGCCTATGCGCTTGCCTATGTGATTGGGGCGCTGATCCTGCTTGGGGAGGCCGACCCTCGGCTCGCCATTCCGCTGGCGATTTGGCTGGGGCTCTACGGCGCGCTGGTCGTTTTCACCGTGCGGCGCGTGACGCCAGCGTCTCAGGCTGCCTCGGATGCGCGAAGTGCAGTCACCGGCCGGGTCGTCGACAGCTACACGAACATTCATTCCGTCAAGATGTTCGCGCACACGCAAGGCGAACGGCTCTATGCGAAGGAGGCCATCGAACGGGCACGTCAGACATTTCAGGTGGAGATGCGGATCTTCACGTTCATGGATGTGGGCCTGACCGTCATCAACGGGTTCCTGATCGTCGCGGTCGTCGGCTGGGCCATCTGGCTTTGGTCGATTGGCGCGGCGAGTATCGGTGTCGTTGCGATCGCGTCATCCCTCGTCTTGCGTCTTAACGCCATGACCGGTTGGATCATGTGGGCGCTGACGAGTTTCTTCTCGAACCTCGGGATCGTGAAGGAAGGGATGGAGACGATTGCGCAGCCCATCGAACTGACCGACGAACCGGATGCCAAGCCGTTGCGGCCCG
>JASJDQ010000173.1 GCA_030065075.1 Paracoccaceae bacterium
GCGGGCGTGATCCTCGATATCGAGGATTTCAACGATCTCTCCGCCGTGACGCCGCTGATGGCCAAGGTCTATCCGAACGGGCTGGCGGATGTGAACCATTTCCACGCCGCGGGCGGGCTGGCCTTCATGATCGGCGAGCTCCTCGAGGCCGGGCTTTTGCACCCCGACACCAAGACGGTCGCGGGCGACGGGCTGGCGCTTTACACCTCGGAACCCAAGCTGAAAGACGGGCGGATCGTCCGCGAGGACGGGCCGACCGCGACACTGAACGACAAGATCCTGCGACCTGCGAACGATCCGTTCCAGCCGACGGGCGGCCTGCGCGAGTTGAAGGGCAACATCGGGCGGGCTGTCATGAAGGTCTCTGCCGTCGCACCCGAACACCGTGTGATCGAGGCGCGCGCCCGGGTTTTCCATGACCAGGAGAGCGTGAAGGACGCTTTCAAGAACGGCGAATTCACGGAAGATACCGTAATCGTCGTGCGGTTTCAGGGCGCGCAGGCGAACGGCATGCCGGAGTTGCACGGCCTGACGCCAACGTTGTCGGTGCTGTTGGGTCGCGGTTTGAAGGTCGCGCTGGTGACCGACGGGCGGATGTCGGGGGCGAGCGGCAAGGTGCCGGCGGCCATTCACCTGTCGCCCGAGGCCGCCGCCGGTGGCCCGATCGCCAAGGTACAGGACGGTGACTTGTGTCGTGTTGATGCCGAGGCAGGCGTATTGGAGGTTCTGGTCGACAATTTCGAGGCCCGTGTGCCCGTGACCGCCGATCTGGCGGCCAATGACGAAGGGCTTGGGCGCGAGCTTTTCACCGCGTTCCGCCGGAACTGCGGTTTGGCGCAAGATGGCGCTGCACTGGTCGTTTAAGAAGGAAGCGATGAGATGACACCTGCCGAAGCCAGCGTTGAAACAAGAAAGGTCTGTGGCCTTGCCCCGGTGATCCCGGTCCTGACCGTCCCCGATGCCGCCAAGGCCGAGGGGCTGGCGCGCGCGCTGGTCGCGGGTGGTTTGCCTGCCCTCGAAGTCACGTTGCGCACGCCCGCCGCGCTGGACGCGATCCGCGAGATGGCGAAAGTCGAAGGCGGCGTCGTGGGCGCAGGCACTTTGATGACGCCCGAGGACGTGGTCGCGGCGAAAGAGGCTGGTGCGCGCTTCGGGGTCTCGCCCGGTTCGACGCCCAGACTGCTGGATGCCGCCGAAGAGGTCGGCCTGCCGATGCTGCCAGGCGCGGTCACGGCGACCGAGATCATGGGCCTCTTGGATCGTGGCTATACGATGTTGAAGTTTTTTCCGGCCGAAGCGAGCGGTGGTGCATCTGCGCTCGGGTCCTTTGCGGGGCCCATTCCGCAAGTCACCTTCTGCCCCACCGGCGGCGTGAGCCTGAAAAACGTGGGCGACTATCTGGCACTGAAGAACACGGTCTGTGTCGGGGGGTCGTGGGTGGCACCTGCGGACAAAGTTGCGGCAGAAGACTGGGAGGGCATCGAGGGCTTGGCAAAGGACGCCGCGGCTTTGTCGGTTTGATCACCGCACACCCGATGAACTTGACTTAGGTCAAAGACAACTCTTGGTTGATCCAGCAACTATCGGCAAAACAACCGGATTGCCATGTACCGCGACAAGTCTCTCCACCCGACCCCATTCGCTGAAGAAGCCGCGAAATTGCGCGATGAAGATCCCTATTTCGCCGGGCTATACGATGAATACCTGACGCTAAGGGAAGAACCTTACGTGCACGCAATGACGTTTGGGTTGGAGATTCCGGCGGATGCGAACAGAGAAGTCCTTCAGCGCTTTGCATCGATCTATCTGATGATTACGCGTTACCTCAGACACTAACGCTTGCGCGCTGCCCTGCCGCCGCGGCGGCCCGTTTTTTCGGCAGGGGACAGCGCTTCCGTCAGCACGTTCGTCATGGGGTGATCGGGATGGTCCCCGCCGTAGCGCGTCAGCAGCGTGCGAATCCGGGCGGTACTGTCTTCGCCCACTGGCACCGAGATTGCCCAGTCGAGAAAGATCGACCGGCATTCGGGCAGGCCGATCCCGTCGATCCGATAGCTTTCGCGGATCAGGCCCTTGGGGTCGATGGGGTCGATATCGATTGGCATCGGACCTGCCTTAATCCGATAGCAGGGCGCTGACAATCGCCTGCACCGACTGCCTTGTGTCCAAAACCGCCTTTTCCAGTATGTTGACGCTATCGAACCCAGTGTCGCGCGACAGGAACGTTGCCGCGCCCGTTCCCATCCCGTCGGGCTGCCCGCCGCCGAACACCAGACGCCCCTTGGCGCGGAGCTTGCGGAAAAGGTCCAGCGCGTCGGCAAGAGCGGATGCATCGTCCGCACCGAGCGCGAACTGTTCATTTGCAACACGCAGTTGGTCTCGCAGTCCCCGTTCCGGCGCACCTGCCAGCAGCGTGGCGGTCTGCGCCAGAAGCTCGATGTCCTGCAACCCTCCCGCGCCGTTCCGGACGTCCAGCCAATGGGACGACGGCTTGGCGCCTGCCAGCCGTTCACGCATCTCGGCCACATCCGCCACGACGCGGGCGCGTTCGCGCGACCGGGCCAGCAGATCCGCGCGGAACGCTTCGATGTCTGCCAAAAGCGAAGGATCGCCCACCAAGGGGCGCGCGCGTGTCAGCGCCAGATGCTCCCACGTCCACGCCTCGTCCGTCTGATAAGCCTTGAACGCGGGAAACGAGGTCGCCACGGGGCCTTGCCGCCCGGAGGGCCTGAGCCGCATGTCCACTTCGTAAAGCCGCCCCTCGGCGGTGGGCGCAGAGAGGGCCGTGACCATGGCTTGCGTCAGACGCGCGAAATACGGCCGGGTCGCCAGCGATCGCGGGCCGTCCGAAGCCTCGATGTCGCCCGCGTCGAAAATGACGATCAGGTCGAGATCCGAGGTCGCCGTCAACCAGCCCGCGCCGAGCGAGCCCATCGCCAAAAGGGCCGCGCCACGGCCCGGTGGGGGGCCGTGCTTCTTGGCAAACTCGTCCACCACGGGCGGCCAGAGGGCGGCCAGGACCGCCGTCGCCAGTCCGGCGTATTGGCGGCCGGAGGTTTCGGCATCGATCAGCCCGCGCAGCAGGTGAACCCCGATCCGGAAATGCCATTCCTTGGCCCAAAGTCGCGCCCGGTCCAGCTTCTTCTCGAAGTCCTGCTCGGCGGCGAGCGCCTTTGCCAGATCGTCGGTCAAGGTATCCGGCCCCGGCCAGTCGGCAAAGAAATCGCCGCCAAGGACGGCGTCGAAGACCCGGCTGTTGCGCGCCAGATACTGGGCCAGTTCCGGGGCCGTATCGATCACGTCGACCACCAGATCCAGAAGCTGCGGGTTTGCCTCGAACAATGAGAAGAGTTGAACGCCTGCAGGCAAGCCCCTGAGAAAACTGTCGAAATGGCTTCGGGCTTCTTCCGGGTTGCCCGCCTGCGCAAGCCGCGCATCAAGCCGCGGCCACACGCGTTTCAAGATATCGACGGCGCGCCGGCTGCGAAGCGCCGGATACCCCATCCAACGCGTCAGAAGCTCGTTCTGAGGTGGCGCGGCCGTCGGATCAACGGCGGAGGGCTGAAAGAACCCCTCGGTCAGGCGCGAGACGCGGGCAAGCCGGGTCTCGATCTCTTCGGCAAAGGCCTCGGGCGACTTGCCTGCGAGCGCGGCAAGACGCGCGAAGTCATCCGCTGTCTCGGGCAGGAGATGGGTCTGCTGGTCGGCGATCATCTGAACCCGGTGCTCGGTCTCGCGATGCGCGCGGTAGTCCGCTGTTAGTTGTTCGGCTTCGTCGTGTCCAACCCAGCCCTTCTTGGCCAATGCAGCCAAGGCGGGCACCGTCGCCGCGTCGCGCAAGTCCGGGTCGCGCCCGCCCGAAATGAGTTGGCGCGTCTGGGTGAAGAATTCGATCTCGCGGATACCGCCCTGCCCCAGCTTCAGGTCATGGCCCAGGTGCGAAACCGCGCGGATGAGCCCCTTGTGATCGCGGATGCGAAGCCGCATGTCCTGCGCATCCTGAATGGCCGCATAGTCCAGATGGCGTCGCCAGACGAAGGGCGTCAGCGCATGCAGGAACCGCGCGCCCGCGCCCGTGTCGCCCGCCGCGGCGCGCGCCTTGATATAAGCCGCGCGTTCCCATGTGCGCCCGAAGCTTTCGTAGTAGCGTTCGGCGGCTTCCATCGAAACGGCGACCGGCGTGACGCTGGCGTCAGGGCGCAGACGCAGGTCGGTGCGAAAGACGTAGCCGTCCGCCGTGCGCGCGCTCAGCGTCTTGGACATGGCGCGGACGGCGGCCACGAAGCCTGTCCGCGCCTCGGCATAGTCATCCGGTTCGAAGCGGGTTTCGTCAAAGAGGCAAATGAGGTCGATGTCGGACGAATAGTTCAGCTCGAACGCGCCCATCTTGCCCATGGCAATGACGGCAAGACCGCCCGCGGCGTCCAGATCATCTTCCGACTGGCCCGGCAACTTGCCCCGGCGGAGCGCATCGGCGACAGCGGACCGCAGGGCGACATCGACCGCGTGATCGGCCAGCCGCGTCAACGCGCCCGTGACCTCTTCCAGCGACCAGACGCCACCCAGGTCGGCCAGCGCGATCAGCAAAGCCGCACGTGCCTTCGTGCGGCGCAAATCCTTGGGTGCATTTTCGACAGGCGCCGCGATCAGCGCGTCGAACGCGGCCTCGGGCGCACCAGCCAGCGTTTCGGCCACCCAGTCGGGCTCGCGCAGGATCAGGTCGTGCAGGTAGGGCGACGATCCGGCGGCCCCACGCACAAGCTCGGTCAAACCGCCGCTCAATCCGGGCAAACGATCCACCGCCGCCTGCCCCCGGTCCGCGTCAAACGCCAGCGGCGTGCGTGTCAATCTATTGTCAAACGTCTGTCCCATGCCCGGCACTCTACCAGCCCCGAGAGAAGACGAAACCGTCCGGTTGCATTCCTGGGTGGCCACCGCCATCTTCGCGGCCATGAGCAAGAGCCTGAGGCGCATATCGGCCTTTCTGGAGGACGCAGGCATCGACGCCGACATCCTGGAAATGCCGGGCGAAACCCGGACGGCGGCCGATGCCGCGCGCGAGGCGGGGTGCGAGATCGACCAGATTGCCAAGTCGATCATCTTTCGGGGTGAAGAGAGCGGCGCGTGCGTCCTCTTCATAACGGCGGGCGGCAACCAGGTCGATCCGGTACGCGCGACCGAACTGGCGGGCGAGCCGCTGGCGCGGGCTGACGCTGGGTTTGTTCGCGAGGCGACGGGCTTCGCCATCGGAGGTGTCGCGCCGGTTGCGCACAAATTGGCGCCGCATCCGTTTTTTGACCCGCGCCTGATGAACTTCGCCCAGGTCTTTGCCGCTGCAGGCACGCCAAGGCATATCTTTCGGATCGCACCGGCTGACCTGCAGCGCCTGGCGGACGCTGAAATCGCTTCCTTTACAAGCTCCTAAGGCCCGTCTTCCAAAGCTGGCACGCGCCATAATCATCTTTCCTTTGCGTCACAGTCTCGGCGCAAATCACCGTCAGAAAACGCCTGTATTGCGCTTCGACGACATCGCGCAGGTCTATGAACTGACAGCCACGGACGCCGCAGGAGATGTCCTGACGCTTAGCCTGTCCGCTGGACGCGCTGAGGATGTCGACTGGTTGCACCGCAATCGCGTCGTCCTGAAGGCACTTCTTTGCGAGGTCTCGATTGCCGACCTGACGCGGCGCATCATGCCCGTCACCGCCTATCTGAATGCCGGGCGCAACGACCCGTTGAAGGGCATCAATCTGACCTTCGACGCCCCCGAGCACCGCATCGAAGGCGGTGCTGCCACCATCGGCGGACGCATCCTATCGTACCTGATGAAAAGTCTGACCACCCCGCAAACTGGTATTTCGAACCATGGCCCTTTCCCCACTTTGTCCGAACGCGCTTTCGACGCCATCGCCGAGACGTTGCGCTTTGACAGCGCCAGCGGCATGGCCAAGGCCATCTCGGACGCAGAAGCGTTTGGCTTGACCAGCCTCGCCACCAGTTTTGCTACCTTCGAGGCCTCGAAGGCAACGGAAGACGCCCTGCGCGCGAGCTATTTAGCAACGGAGATCACCCGGCGTGTCGGGTATGGCCTGACGCCCGGCGTCGACCCGCTATCAGAGCCTGACGACCAGCACGGACACCGGCGCATAGCGCGCGACACGCGCCGCATTCGGCCCCATCACGCGGTCTGCCAGATCGGGTTTATGCGCGCCCACGATTATCAAATCGGCATTCGCAAGCTCGGCCGCTTCAAGCGTTTTCTCATAGACGCTTCCGATCTCGACGATGCACTGCACCTGACCGTGGTTTGGCAACGCCTCGTCCGCCACACCGTGCAAGGCCACTCGCGCGGCTTCCCCGGCCTCTTTCAAGGTCCCCTCCTTGAAAAACGAGCCGACGAACGACGTGCCATAGTCCGGCAAGACGGTCACAAGGCTCAGCGTGGCGCCTTCACGTTCGGCGATACGGCCCGCTTCGGCCACGAGGGCGCGCGCGTCGTCGGCATGGGTCAGATCGACCGCGCAAAGAATATGTTCGCTCATGGCAGGACCTCCTCCGTCTTCGGCATCCGGCGGCGCTGCAACAGGAAGACCAGGCCGACGAGCAGCAGCGCGGGAATGTAGAAGACCTCTTTCGGCAACCGTTCCGCTGGCACTTCCAGTTCGACCAGTTCCCAGTCCCAGTCGATGCCAAGCTGCTCTGCCGGGCCGCCGAAGTTCAGATTGTCGACGAAGATCTTGCCGTCTTCATCCCGGAATTCGATCCCCGCGCCGTCGAACAAGCGGCTTGCGCCATCGCCGCCAGCGGGTCCGAGCGGAAGCAAGTACCGCGCGTCCACAGGCTCGCCGTTCAGGTTTTCCCCCGTCAGCCGCACCCTTAACGAAGCATCGTCCGGTGCCGCTTCGGCCATTGTGAACAAGTCACTGCCCGGTCGCGTTTCGAACTCGGGCGACAACTGGTTCAGGAAGTACCCCGGCTGGAACAGGACGAAGGCCGCCAGAAGAAGCGCCGCGCTTTCGTAAATCCGCGACTTCACCATGAAGTAGTTCATCGTGCCTGCGGCGAACAAGAGCATTGCGATCAACGCCATGATGAAGACGAAGACCGCCTGCACCGGGCCCACATCAATCAGCAACAGGTCCGTGTTGAAGATGAAAAGGAACGGCAAAAGCGCGGTCCGGATCGAATAGAAGAACGCCTGGAACCCGGTCTTCAGCGGATCGCCTTTCGATATTGCCGCCGCCGCGAAGCTCGCCAGACCCACGGGCGGCGTCACATCCGCCATGATCCCGAAATAAAAGACGAACATGTGGACGGCCACCAGCGGCACGATGAGCCCGTTCTGCGCGCCCAGTTCCACGACGACGCCCGCCATCAGGGACGAGACGACGATGTAGTTCGCCGTGGTCGGCAGCCCCATGCCGAGGATGATGGAAATCACGGCCACGAAGAACAGCATCGCCAGAAGGTTGCCACCCGAGAGGAACTCGACGAATTCCGCCATCACCTGCCCGATGCCCGTGAGCGTCACGGCGCCGACGATGATACCGGCGACGCCCATGGCGGCAGCAAGCCCGATCATGTTGCGCGCACCCGCGATCATGCCCTCGGCAATGTCGCTCACGCCTTCGCTCACGCGCCGTCCAATATCGCTTTCGCCCCGGAAGAAGGCTTTTAGCGGGTTCTGCGTCAGCAGGATGAACAGCATCGCGATCGTCGACCAGAAGGCCGAAAGGCCCGGCGATTTCCGCTCGATCATCAGCAGATACATCAACAGAAGGATCGGCATGATGTAATGAATGCCGGTCTTGAAGATCTCGCGCACCGGCGGCAGGTGCTGCATGCTGTCGAGGCTGGTGTCGAGGTCCGGTCCCTTGGCGGCGAAGCGTACGGCGGCCAGGTACGCCACCAGCATCAGCGCCAGGATCACATAGATCGACGACGCCCCGAACGCGCCATAGACTGCATCAACGATCACGCCCGTCAGGAACAAAAGCCCGCCCGCGATCACGATGGAAATGGCGATGATGAAGATTGCGCCCAGCATGAATTTCACCGGGTGCATCCGGCTGGAGCCCGTCATGCCGGACTTCAGCGCTTCGAGGTGCACGATGTAGACCAGCGCAACATAGGAAATCGCGGCCGGCACGATGGCAGTCTTGACCACCTCGACATAGGAAATGCCGACGTACTCCGTCATCAGGAAGGCGACCGCGCCCATCACGGGCGGTGTCAGCACGCCGTTGATCGAGGAACTGACCTCGACCGCGCCCGCCTTGGTCGCGGGAAAGCCGACCTTCTTCATCAGGGGGATGGTGAAGGTGCCCGTCGTCACCACGTTGGCGATGGACGAGCCCGAAATCAGGCCCGTCGCGGCAGAGGCGATGACGGCTGCCTTCGCGGGCCCTCCCCGCAGGTGACCAAGGGCGGCAAAGGCCAGTTGCAGGAAGTAGTTCCCGGCTCCTGCCTGATTGAGCAGCGCGCCGAACAGCACGAAGAGGAACACGAAGCCCGACGAGACGCCCAGCGCCACGCCGAAGACCCCCTCGGTCGTCAGCCACATGTGGCTCATGGCTTTCTCGAAGGACGCGCCCTTCCATTGCACGACCTCCGGCAAACCGGACCACGAGCCGAAGAAGACATAAGCCAGGAAGAAAAGCGCGACCCCCATCAGGGGGAAGCCCAGCGAGCGGCGCGCGGCTTCCAGAAGCAGGATCAGGCCGACGCCCGCCATGACAAGATCGATCGTATTGGGCGATCCGGTCCGGTCGGCGACGCCGCGATAATCCCACCAGAGATAGGACGCGGCGGTTGCGGCGACGATGGCCGTCACCCAGGTCAGCGCCGGAATACGGTCCCGGGGCGAGGATTTGAGCCCCGGAAAGGCCAGAAAGGCCAGCAGGACGGCGAAGCCCAGATGGATCGACCGCGTTTGCGTGTCGTTCCAGACGAAGCCCACAATAAATGGCAAAGGCGAGGCGATCCAAAGCTGGTATAGCGCCCAGGTCAGCGGCAGGATCCACAGCGCCCGGCGCCCGAAGGTATCAAGCGGCGCCCGTCCGCCGGTATCGGCGTCGGCGACAATGTCTTCCAGCGCGGGGTCGACCCCGGACTGCGCTTGCTTTTGTTCCATTCGTCGCCCCTCGCGTGTTCCGCTAAAGCCCCCTGCTCTTCATCTTGTCACAAATAAGCCGGGGGAGGTCCGGAGGGGGCTGGCCCCCTCCGGTTGGTCGGACAGGGCGACGCCCTGTCC
>JASJDQ010000174.1 GCA_030065075.1 Paracoccaceae bacterium
TGTGGTCGATACTGGCCGCGGCATTCCGGATGAGCAGAAGGCGAATCTTTTTCAAGAGTTCTACCGTCTCGATACGACCGGCTCGGACCGTTTGGGTCTGGGCCTGGCGATCGTTGACGGTCTGGCAACGCTTCTGGATCACGAGGTCGCGCTTGCCTCCGTGCCCCGGCGTGGCACGCGATTTTCGATCACCTTGCCGAAAGGCCAACGAACGGATGCGCCGCGTGGTACCGAAATCGCGATTGATCCAATCGTCGGCAAGCGCATTTTGGTGATCGACGATGACGCCTTGATGCGCGAGAGCCTTTGCGGTCTGCTAAACAGCTGGGGGTGTGACGCCATGGCTGTGGAGACTGTGGACGAGGCTCGTCGCGCTTCCGGGTCAAGAGTGCCCGATCTTGTGATCAGCGATTTTCGTCTTTCGCAAGGTCAAACGGGTTTGGATTCAATCTCAGTTGTTCGTCACGTAAGTGACCACGACGTCCCGGCTTTGCTCATCACCGCCGAGACGGCGCCCGACCAATTGCGCGAGGCGAAGCAAAGCGGGTTTCCCATCTTGCACAAGCCAGTCACACCGATGGCGCTTCGCGCCTTGGTATCCCGACTTTTGACCCCTGACTAGCGCTCGACCGATGCCATCAGGGCGGACGCAGCCACGACTGCTTCAGTCCGGTTCGACGCACCCAAGGCCCGCAAAATGGCGGTGACGTGGTTTTTCACCGTCGGCTCGGCAATATCCAATGCGCGGCAGATTTCCTTATTGCTCTTGCCGTGCATCATCTGTTGCAGCACTGCCGCTTGCCGCTCGGTCAATCCGATCCGCGTGAACGCCAGTGGTGAAGCGGACGGCTGGGCTGGTGAAGGGGGCGCGGACAATATCTCGGGCGGCACATAGACGCCCCCGGCAAACACCAGTTTCAAGGCCCCCTTCATAACGTCATTGCTCGCCGATTTCGGGATGAACCCGGCCGCTCCTGCCTTCAAGGCCGACGTCATATCATCCTTGTCCTCGGATGCTGACAGCACAACCACCGAAACCTCCGGACGATCTGCGCGCATGCTGTGCAAAAGCGTCGTGCCGGCCTGATCGGGCAACGACAAATCCAGCAAAACCAAACCGATGTCAGCGTGTCGTGCCAGCATGCGCGCTGCCTCTGACGCCGTTGCCGCCTCAAATATGGTCTCGATATCGGAGACCCCACCGAGCAGCCCTTTCAAAGCGTCCCGGATCAATTCGTGATCATCGACAATAAGCGCGTCCAATGGCGTGGCCCCTCTCTAGGTGCCGACCATACGTCAGATCCGGGACCTTTGCACTAGGTAGCGTACAGGCCGCTCTCAATTTTTGTCGCTGAAAAACAATCACCTACCTGTCTCTCTCTGGAAGCCACGAACAAGGTCGCGCACCTTCTGGTCGATTGCCCCATACCCATCACCTTCACATCCTCCTCGCCACCAAGACAGAGGAGACCGGAGCATGGACACACTCATCGCAAGCATCATCATCTGGCTGTCGGCCAATTTTGGCCTTCCCGAAACCGCGCATCATCCGACCATCAAACTGGTCAGCCCGCACGATTTGATCGAAGCGCGAGCCGCCATTCTGGACACGGAGGAAGAGAAGGCAAAACTGCGCGCAGTCCTCGGCCGGGACGACGACACCCACGGGATTGTCGCGCTTTATGATGACACCAGCCAAACTATCTACTTGCCTATGGGTTGGTCTGCCGCCTCACCGGTCGACGTGTCCATTCTGGTCCACGAGATCGTTCACCACCTGCAGAACGTCGGAGGTATCGAATATCCGTGCGAAGAGGGACGCGAGTACCCGGCCTACCAAGCGCAACAAATGTGGCTGCAGGATGTCGGCACCGACTTGGAACGGGAATTCGAAATCGACGCGATGACCCTTCTTGTACTGACGAAATGCTGGTTTGGCCCGCCATGATCGAGATGGCGCAATGAAAATTCAAACGCAAATTTCGGACGGCAGGTTTTATCCACGATCCAGACACCGGCCATCGCTTAGACCGAGCAGTCGTAGCGAATGTCCGGTAAGCGAACTGCAAACGCAGCATCCAGGTTGTGCGGTCAATGTCTCTTATGGGCCGGTCGCGGCCTCTGCCTTAGTAATTGCGAACGACTTCTTTGTCCGCAGAGCCGACGTCTCCGAGGTGTTACACCGCCACCAGCGCCCTGGCGTCCTGCGCCTTGACGCAAACCCGGCTGGCCGGGCCATAAGCACCCAGGCCGGTTTTCAGTTCGGGGAAAAGCTCGAACACCTCTGCTCTGGCCGGATCGCTGAGCGAGTCCAATCCCTGGTTGCCGGGATAGAAGCTTTCGGATGGCGCGCCGTTCGCGATGACGATTTCGTGCTTGTCGAAAAGCATATGAACGTATGTCACCATGCCGCCGTAGTCGATTGTGACCGAGAAATCGTCGACCAGGCTTTTGGCGGGGGCCAACACTTCGGGCTCGCCGAAATGGAGCTGGCTCAGGTAGCCGCCGCAGAGCATGCGGTGCTGGGGCGAAACCAGGAGGTCGCGGTGGTTGCCGACGGTTCCTTTCAGGAAACGTATCGGCGCGAGGACACCAGAAGCCGGGACGGTTTTCTGCCCGATCCAGCGAACCGGCTGTGGGCCGTTGTCGAGTGTCACCACTAGATCGCCGGGCCGGATGGTTTCGACCCGACGTTCGCCCGAGGGTGTCAGGATCGCCGTGCCGCGCGTGAAGCAGATGATGGTTTCGATTTCCGAGAATGTGACGATGGTGCCATCAACCAACGTTGCAGTGCCGGAAAGACCGCCTGACGCATCATCGGTGTTGGTGTATACAATGGAACTCGTCTCGATGGCTGACAGGTCGAGTACGTCGCCGTTCGTCTCACCGCCCTCGCCACCGACCACAGTGATCGTGCCGCCCCCGGCAATTGCGGCCGGATCAAGAACAAACAGATCGTCCCCGTCGCCGCCATCGCCGAAGTCGCTGTCGCCGAGGACCAACGTATCGTTGCCGCCGCCGCCCACCAGCGAGTCCGCGCCATCCACATCGGGAATTGTGTCGAAATGAATGTCGGTAAAAAAGATGGTCTGACCGGCGCTGTTGAGGTTCGAGTAGTTCACCTCGATGCGGCTGACCGGGCCTGCGATGGTGATCAGCATGGACCCGTCCGGCTGGCTGCTCTGGTCGTTGCCGGGACCAGCCGTGATCGTGTTGCCCGAAACGGTGTCGTTGCCGGCTGGCGTAAACGTGACGGCAACCGCGTTCCCGTCGGCGTCGAAGGCGTTGACGACAATCTCGTCCTGCCAGCCGCCTGTATCGATGTCGTTGATGCGGAACGAGACGTTTTCGACTTCGTCGGTCATGCCTCCGCCCGCGGTTGCAGCGAAGTCGAGCAGGAAGGTCGATGTCGCACCGATCCCGGTGCCGTTGAGTTGCAGCGAAGAGGTGGTCGCGAAGGGCTCTCCGGCCTCTGTGTACTGTGTCGAGGAACTCTCGACCGAGGCATTGGTGCCGCCGCCGTCGTCTATATACGTGAAGGTGACATCCATTGTGCCGGTCGATTGCACAAAACCGGCCGTCAGGCTGGCTTCGTCCGCGCCCTCGGCCGACCAGTCGAGGCTTTCATTCGTTGCAGCAACGGCGGTCTGGCCGCCGCCGTCGAGGCTGTCGGCACCGCTTCCACCGTCAAGCGTATCTGCGCCGGTGCCACCCAGAAGTGTGTCGCCGCCGTCTCCGCCGGAGAGTGTGTCGTCTCCACGTCCACCTGAGATGGAATCGCTGCCGTCGCCGCCGAAGACCGTATCGGCGCCATCACCTGCGTTGATTGTATCGTTGCCTGTCCCCGCCGGGTCCCGGTCGGTGCCACCAAAGATCAGGTCTTCGTTCGCGGTACCCGATAGCGCCGCATCGTCTCCGGATGTTCCGTAAATGGCGGCATCGAACGCAGGAGCAGTAGCGACCTCGGCAGAGTCGAACGACGTCAGTAGGTCGGGGTTAAAATTTGGATCGAAATAGACGTGCCCATCGGTGCCCAGAATATAGGTCCCGGCTCCGGTTCCGCTTGCGCCAGATGAGCCATTGAAAACGAAATTGAAGAAAGTGGCGCTTCCTGCACCGAGCACCGTACCGGTCGTAAAAAAGACCTGAGGACCAGTGACCGCATCACCTGCATCCAAAAGGCCGTCGCCGAGCGTCACTCGATAGCCGACTGGCATGGCGCACTACCCTTGGAACGGCGTGTGCCGTTCCCCCCAAGTTATTGTTCTCTCCCGCTGGCAGCTGGCAGCATGGGCGGGATTCTCTTCTTCGTTAACCTAAACTTAACGTTTCTAAATGCGCAAGAAGTATGGTCATGAAGCGGTTGCTACGCGAGATCTTGCGAGTCGGGTCGCAAATGTGCAAAGCCGTTAAACAGTTGTTCAAGGACAGTCTCGATGCGAATGCTCGATCTGCCCCCGGTCTGGCTGGCAGTTTGCCTGGCCGTCACATGGGTCATGCCCTGGGGCCTGCCGGGAGGCACGTTTTTCTGGCCGGGCGTGACCCTGATCGTCGTTGCCGGTGGCCTGGTGGTTGCTGCTCTCGCGGCATTTGCCCAAGCGCGAACCACCGTCATGCCTCATCGGGTGCCGCAGGCCTTGGTGACCGGCGGCATCTTCCGGTTCAGCCGTAACCCGATCTATCTGGCCGACCTCTTGATCCTGCTCGGCTTTGCCTTGATCTGGGGACGTGTCGTTGGGCTGTTGCTGGTGCCGGTTTTGGCAATCCTGTTGCAGCGGCGTTTCATCTTACCAGAAGAGGCCCGGATGCGTGAAAAATTCGGGGCCGAATTCGACGCGTACACAGCAGCAACGCGGCGCTGGCTGTGACGTGCAGTCACGGGCTGGCAGCCCTTGCTTGAGAAATTTCCAACTGGTCGATAGAAGCGGGCCACTTAGATTAGGCCCACGACCGAATTGGGGGGGACAGCAGAGATGAAGATTGGGGCGCCGAAGGAATCCGCGTCGGACGAAGCGCGCGTGGCAATGACGCCGCAAAGCGCGAAGGACCTCGCGAAGCTTGGCTATGACTGTCTGATCCAGAAAGGGGCCGGGGAATCTGCCGGTTTCGACGATGCGGCCTATGAATCTGCAGGTGTCACGGTCGTGAGTGGCGCGGCGCTTTGGAAAGAAGCCGATGTCGTCGCCAAAGTCCGTCCTCCCACGGACGCCGAGGCGAAAAAGCTGAAGGACGGGCAGACGCTGATCTCGTTTTTCTATCCGGCGGCCAACGAAAAGCTGATGGATATCGCCAAGGGGCAGAACGCCAACGTCATCGCGATGGACATGGTCCCGCGGATCAGCCGGGCACAGAAGATGGACGCACTGTCGTCCATGGCGAACATTGCGGGCTACCGTGCGGTGATCGAGGCGGGCAACAACTTTGGCCGCTTCTTCACTGGGCAGGTGACCGCCGCTGGCAAGGTGCCGCCCGCGAAGGTGCTGGTCGTCGGCGCCGGTGTGGCGGGGCTTGCCGCCATCGGCACCGCGACGTCGCTGGGTGCGATCACCTATGCCTTCGATGTGCGCCCGGAGGTGGCTGAACAAATTGAATCGATGGGGGCAGAGTTCGTCTTCCTCGACTTCGAAGACGCCCAGCAGGACGGCGCGGCCACGGGAGGCTACGCAGCCCCGTCGAGCCCCGAGTTCCAGGCCAAGCAGCTTGAGAAGTTCCGCGAGATGGCGCCCGACATCGACATCGTCATTACGACGGCGCTGATCCCGAACCGCGATGCGCCGATCCTTTGGACGAAGGATATGGTCGAGATGATGAAGCCGGGGTCGGTCATCGTGGATCTGGCGGCGGAACGCGGCGGCAACTGCGAGCTGACCAAGAAGGACGAGAAAATCGTGACACCGAACGGGGTTACGATTGTCGGCTACACCGATTTCCCGTCCCGGATGGCGGCGCAATCCTCGCTGCTTTATTCGAACAACATCCGCCACATGATGGCCGACCTCACGCCGGAAAAGGACGGGCAGGTCGCGCACAACATGGAAGACGACGTGATCCGTGGTGCGACGGTTACCTACAAAGGCGAAATCACCTATCCGCCGCCGCCGCCGAAGGTGGCCGCGATTGCGGCGCAGCCGGCGAAGGAGAAGCCAAAAGAGCTTACGCCGGAAGAGAAGCGCGCGGCAGAAGTCGCGGCCTTCAAGAAGGAAACGACCACGCAGGTCGGCTTGATCGCCGTGGGTGCCGCCCTGATCCTGGCCGTCGGGCTGGTGGCACCTGCGAGCTTCATGCAGCACTTCATCGTTTTCGTGCTGTCGGTCTTTGTGGGCTTTCAAGTGATCTGGAACGTCTCACACTCGCTTCACACACCGCTGATGGCAGTGACGAATGCCATTTCGTCGATCATCATTTTGGGCGCGCTCATGCAGGTGGGCTCAAGCTCGTTCATCATCATGGTGCTGGCGGCTGCCGGTATCCTGATGGCATCGGTGAACATCTTTGGCGGTTTCCTTGTGACACGGCGCATGCTCGCCATGTTCCAGAAGTCGTAAGCGCGGGGGCAAAGACATGGATTTCGGATTTACTACTGCCGCTTATGTCGTTGCGGCTGTGCTTTTCATCCTCGCGCTCGGCGGTCTTTCGGGGCAGGAAAGTGCGAAACGCGCCGTTTGGTACGGCATTGTCGGCATGGCAATTGCCGTCGTGGCGACGCTAATCGGACCGGGGGCAGGGCTTTGGGGTCTGTCGATTGTCCTAATCGCGATGGGTGCCGCCGTGGGTTATCAACTGGCCACGAAGGTCGAGATGACCCAGATGCCCGAGCTTGTTGCGATCATGCACTCGCTTGTCGGACTTGCTGCGGTTTTCGTGGGCTTCAACGCGGACATGACCATCAACATGGTCGACGCGGCCAAGGCAGCCGGTGAAAGCGTCGAGGGCGTCTTTGCCGAGCTTGTGGCAAAGAAATCACCGGTCGAGATTACCATCCTGCGGGTCGAACTGGTCCTGGGCATCTGGATCGGTGCTGTGACCTTCACAGGGTCGGTCATCGCCTATGGCAAGCTGGCGGGCAAAGTCGACAGTGCCGCCAAGCAGATGATGTTGCCGAACGAGGAAAATCCAATCCCCTTCATCTCGGGCCATGCGTTGAACGCGGGCGCCGCGATCCTGTCGATCATTCTGCTGATGATGTATCTGGGCGGTTCAGGCAGCTGGACGCTGGTCCTGATGACGCTGGCGGCGCTTTTCATCGGTTATCACCTGATCATGGGCATCGGCGGCGCCGACATGCCCGTCGTGGTCTCGATGCTGAACAGCTATTCGGGCTGGGCGGCGGCGGCGATTGGCTTCAGCCTGGGCAATGATCTACTGATTGTCGTGGGTGCGCTGGTGGGTTCGTCCGGTGCGATCCTGTCCTACATTATGTGCAAGGCGATGAACCGGTCGTTCGTAAGCGTGATCCTCGGCGGCTTCGGCGGCGGCGGAGGCGAGCAGATGGCGGTGGAAGGTGAACAAATCGCCATCGACGCGGACGGTGTGGCGGCGGCACTGGCGGATGCCGACAGCGTGATCATCGTGCCGGGCTACGGAATGGCGGTGGCGCAGGCGCAACAGTCGGTCAGCGAATTGACGCGCAAGATGCGGGCCGCCGGCAAGGAAGTGC
This sequence comes from Paracoccaceae bacterium, assembly GCA_030065075.1. Lineage (GTDB taxonomy): Bacteria > Pseudomonadota > Alphaproteobacteria > Rhodobacterales > Rhodobacteraceae > JAJDOD01. The sequence goes on from JASJDQ010000174.1 coordinate 7,658, forward strand.
GGTTTGCCATCCATCCGGTCGCAGGTCGTCTGCCGGGGCACATGAACGTGCTGCTTGCGGAGGCCAAGGTGCCTTATGACATCGTGCTGGAAATGGACGAGATCAACGACGATTTTCCGGATACGGACGTGGTCATCGTCATCGGCTCGAACGACATCGTGAACCCCGCTGCGCAGGACGACCCGAACTCGCCGATTGCCGGGATGCCGGTGCTGGAGGTCTGGAAGGCGAAACAGGTCTTCGTCTCGAAGCGCGGGCAGGGGACAGGTTATTCGGGCATCGAGAACCCGCTTTTCTACAAGGAAAACACGCGGATGTTCTATGGCGACGCCAAGGCCAGTGTGGACAGCCTGCTTCCGAAACTGGACTGAAGGCGACCTGATTGCGCGCCTGTCGGCGCACACGATTGACTGGGCGAGGGGCCTGCCCCTCGCACTCCCCGGCGTATTTTCAACAAGATGAAGTGACCTTCTTTCTGGTTCCAATATGCCGGGGTTTGGGGCAGAGCCCCAATGATTGTGTGGGCTGAGAGGCGCTTCATCTTGTCAAAACGACCATGTCGCGTCGGAATTCGTTTAGATCAACGCTTCGATCGTATTAGCCTTCAGGAAATCGGAGGCGACCCATGGCAAAGCCAAACGCAATTTGGTCCGGATATGATCCCGACCCCTCCCGCTCCAGGTCCTTGCTGGCCGCGGCCTATACCGACGCGGAATGGTACGACGCGGACCTCCGGTCGATCATCTCCAGAACCTGGCAGTGGGTGTGTCACGCCGAAAAGGCGCGCGCGCCCGGGTCGTATGTGACTGTCGACATTGCGGGCCATCCCATCGCCGTCGTGCGGGACAAGGAAGGCGCGCTTCGCGCTTTCTACAACGTCTGCAAGCACCGCGCGCATGCGCTCTTGTCGGGCGAAGGCGTGACGACGCGGATCATGTGCCCCTATCATGCTTGGGTCTATCGACTGGATGGGCGGTTGGCGCGCGCGCCGCACACCGAGAACCTGCAAGACTTCAACCCGGACGACATCTGTCTCGATGAGGTACAGGTGGAGGAGTTCTGTGGCTTCGTCTTCGTCAATCTCGACACCGCTGCTGTGTCCCTTGCAGAGCAGTCCGGCAACCTCGAAACCGAAGTGCGGCATTGGGCGCCCGATATCGAACAACTGACCCATGGTCATCGGCTGACCTATGACATCAAGTCCAACTGGAAGAACGTCGTCGACAACTTCCTGGAGTGCTACCACTGCCCGACGGCGCACAAAGATTTCTGTGATCTGGTGGACATGGACACCTACAAGGTCACGACGCACGGCATCTATTCCAGCCACATGGCGGAGGCCGGGGCCTCGGCCAACAGCGCCTATGACGTCTCCAACGCCACAGTGCGGACCCATGCCGTCTGGTGGCTCTGGCCGACCACATGCCTGATGCGCTACCCGGGGCGGTCCAGCATGATCGTCCTCAACATCATCCCAGCAGGCCCCGAGCGGACGTTGGAGACGTACGACTTCTTTCTG
>JASJDQ010000175.1 GCA_030065075.1 Paracoccaceae bacterium
AGGCCGCCGTGCCATCGCCGGACCGGCCCGCGGTCTGGCGATTTGTCAGCCAAAGGCGCTTAGCTCGGGCAGAAAATGTGTCTTGGCTTCCATAAAGCGTGTAGCGGATCGGTCGGATCGCCAGCCCCCGGTCCGGCGATGGCACGGCTCATTCCAAAGGTTCGCTTCGACCCACTTCTGAGACATCCAATACAGCGCCAAACCACTACGCCCAGCAATGATCAACAGTCCAAAAGCGACAATCCAATGTCGCGCCGATGTATGACCCGGAAAACGAAGGCTTGGATCCTCAACGACACGCCTTGGGCTTGACCCGGGGCCTCAGGGGAGGACCATCCATGCCTGACAGAAAGGCCCAGCTTTGAGCCGCCGCTCTGGCGGCCGGGCAGCGCGCGTCGCGCTCAGAGCCGCGCCATTGGCCGAGGACCTGCGGCCGATCCGGGCGGGCATGAAGGGCGGACGCTATCAGCCGCTCGACGATGCGGGCGTGCAACGCATCCACGAAGCCGCGTTAGAAGCTTTGGAAACCATCGGGCTCAGCCAGGCGCCACCTTCCGGTTTCGAGGCCATGGTCGCCGCTGGCGCCATCCCGGGTGACGACGGTCGCCTCCGCTATCCGCGCGCACTCGTCGAAGACATGCTCGCCAAGGCCGCCCGCAACATCACGCTCTGCGCCCGCGATCCGAAATTCGACCTGCATCTTGAAGAAAACAGCGTGCATTACGGCACCGCAGGCGCGGCGGTCCACGTGGTCGACCCGGTGACGGGCGACTATCGCGATCCGACCGCGCAAGACCTGCACGATGCGGCGCGGCTCGTGCAAAATCTTGACAATATTCATTTTTTCCAGCGCCCCATGGTCTGCCGCGACATCGAAGACAACCTCGAGATGGACCTGAACACCATCTATGCCGCCGTCGCGGGCACGCAGAAACACATCGGTACCTCTTTCTCTGACCCCTCCCATGTCGCGCCCTGCATGGAGCTCATTCACATGCTTGCGGGCGGCGAAGAGGCGTGGCGCGCCCTGCCCTTCATCTCGAACACCAACTGCTTCGTCGTGCCGCCCATGAAGTTCGCCGAAGAAAGCTGCATCGCGATGGAACACGCCATCCATGCGGGCATGCCGGTGCTCTTGCTCTCGGCGGGGCAGGCGGGGGCGACGGCGCCCGCGCCCATCGCGGCGGCCATCGTCCAGGCGGTGGCCGAATGCCTCGCAGGCGTCGTCTACGTGAATTCCATCGCCCCCGGCCACCCGGCCATCTTCGGCACCTGGCCCTTCGTCTCCGATCTCCGCACAGGTGCGATGTCCGGCGGGTCTGCGGAACAGGCGCTCCTGACGGCGGGCTGCGCACAGATGCACCGCTTCTACGGCCTACCCGGCGGCGCGGCCGGCGGCATGGCCGACAGCAAACTCCCGGACATGCAAACCGGCTGGGAACAGGCGATGAACAACGTGCTCGCCGGGCTTGCGGGGCTCAACATGGTCTACGAAGCCGCCGGCATGCAGGCGTCGCTTCTGGGCTTCTGCCACGAAAGCCTGGTCCTCGGCGACGATCTGGTGGGACAAGCGCTCCGCTGCGTGCGCGGCATCGAGGTGACCGAAGACAGCGTCTCGCTCGACGTCATGCGATCGGTCTGCCTCGAAGGCCCCGGGCACTACCTCGGCGCCGACCAGACGCTGCAACTGATGCAGACGGAATACACCTATCCCGTCCTGGGCAACCGGATGAGCCCGAAGGAATGGGAAGAAGCCGGACGCCCCGAACTCCTGCCTGCCGCAACCGCCCGAAAAGAGGCCATCCTGCAATCGGCCCCGATGCAGGTTCCCGCCGACCTCGACCGACAGGTCCGCGAGCGGTTCAAAATCCACTTCTGAGTTCTTCTTGGTTGAAATATCCCGGGGTCTGGGGCAGAGCCCCAGTGAACGAACCGACAAGGGGCAAGCCATGACCTTCGAGCGATCCGTCAAAATCGCACCCTCGATCCTCTCCGCCGATTTCGCCGATTTCGGACGCGAGATCGAAGCGGTCGAGGCGCAAGGCGCGGACTGGATCCATGTCGACGTGATGGACGGGCATTTCGTCCCCAACCTGACTTTCGGCCCGCCGCTGGTCAAAGCCATCCGCAAACACATCAAGACGGTCATGGATGTCCACTTGATGATCGCGCCGGTCGACCCTTACATCGACGCCTTCGCCGACGCGGGCGCCGACTTCCTGACCGCGCATCTCGAAGCAGGGCCTCACACTCACCGCACGCTTCAGGCGATCCGTGCCCATGGACTGAAAGCGGGCCTCGCCCTGAACCCCGGCACCCCCGTCGAAGCCACCGCACCCCTTCTCGATCTTTGCGATCTGGTCTGCGTCATGACAGTCAACCCCGGCTTCGGTGGGCAGAGCTTCATCCAGACACAGGTTGAACAGGTCAGAAAACTCCGCGCCATGATCGGCGACCGTCCCATCCACATCGAGATCGACGGCGGCGTTGACCCCAAGACCGCACCCTTGGTGGTCGAAGCCGGTGCCGACGTGCTGGTCGCAGGCTCTGCCGTTTTCAAGGGTGGCTCGGTTTCGAACTCCAACCCCTACGGCGAGAACATACAGGCGATCCGGGCGTCAATTGCCTGAAAGCCCGCCAGGACATATCGACCCGGCCACCGATCCGACCTACAATCAAATCAAATGGCTGTCCTCGGAGCGGTGCGCATGACCGAACCCCTGACGTGTGTGGGTGTATATCCAACGCTGGCCGTCCCGAGCGTCAAAGACACCTGCGATTGGTATATCGACAAGCTCGGATTTGCGCTTCGGTTCTTCTGGGGCGATCCCCCGACACATGGCGCCATCTGGCTGGATCAGGCGTGTGTCCATTTCTGGCAAGGCACGCCACAGCTGAACGACAACTGGCTGTATTTCGACATCAGCGATCTGGACGCAATGTACGCACGCGCCACTGCCAACAGCATCCAGATTTCTAGACCTCCTGAAATCTATCCGTGGTGCATGCGCGAATTCAATGCCGTCGATCTGAACGGCTACAATATTCGCTTCGGTCAACACATCGGCAATTGACCGCGGGCCGATCGGCAGCCCCGCAATGCGGCGTAGTTGCAGATGTCTTCCGTGCATGGCCAGTCGACATATCCGACCATTCGGACACCCATTCTCGTTTTGCGTAGAATACTCAATCTTACTCGTTTCGAAGACCAAGAACACTGTCGGTCCAGTAGACAACAGCGGGGAACCGATAAAGACACACGATGACGCCAAGGTTTCCTTTGGTCAGACGGTCCTCCATCGGATTGGCTTCATCGGCATGTTTGCTGCACTTGGGGTTGCTCCCGGCGAGCTTATGCCACCAGCGCCTCGGCCTTCTTCAGATCGACCGACACCAACTGGCTGACCCCTTGCTCGCCCATGGTCACACCGAACAACCGGTCCATCCGCGCCATCGTCACCGCGTGGTGGGTGATGATCAGGAACCGCGTTTCCGTCCGGCGGCACATCTCGTCCAAAAGGTCGCAGAACCGCGTCACATTGGCATCGTCCAGCGGTGCATCGACCTCGTCCAGCACACAGATGGGCGCGGGGTTCGCCAGGAACACGGCAAAGATCAGCGCTAGCGCCGTCAGTGTCTGCTCACCACCCGACAGAAGTGAGAGCGTCGCCAGCTTCTTGCCCGGCGGCTGGCAAAGGATCTCAAGCCCCGCGTCCAGGGGATCGTCCGACTCGACCAGTACCAGTTTGGCTTCGCCACCCCCGAACAAATGCTTGAACAGCATCGAGAAATTGTCGTTCACCTGATCGAAGGCCGCCAGCAGCCGTTCGCGCCCCTCCTTGTTCAGCCCGGCAATACCGGCTCTCAGCGCCCGGATTGCCTCTTCCAGATCGGTCTTTTCCGCCAAAAGCGCGCCATGTTCCTCTTCCACCTCGCGCGCGTCTTCCTCCGCCCGCAGGTTTACCGCGCCAAGCGCATCGCGCGACCGGCGAAGCCGCATCACATCGGCTTCGATCTTCTCGGCCGACGGTAGTTTTTCCGGGTCAACGTCGACCGTCTCCAACAGAGCTTCGGGCGTGGTCTCCTGCTCCTCGGCAATGCGTTCTGCCGCCAGCGTCACGGTTTCCCGGGCAGCCTCCGACCGCGCTTCACCTGCGGCCCGGGCCTCGCGTGCCTCAGACGCACGACGCTCGGCGTCGCGTTCCTCCGACAGAGCATCCCTTGCGGCGGTCTCGGCTTCGGCCAAAGCGTCTGCAGCCTTCCGCCTGCGTTCTTCGGCCTCCGTCAAATCATCGGCCAGGCTGTCGCGTTCGGTACGGATGCGGTCCGGCGCGGCGCGCGCTTCCTCCAAGTCGGCCTCCGAGGCCGTGCGACGTTCCGCCAGTTCCCCGATCCGCGTCTCGGCATTGGACAGACGTTCTTCCCAGGTCTTGCGCTCGGCTTCGATTTCCTCAAGCCGCCGGGTGCGCGCCTCGCCTTCGCGGGTCAGTTCGTCGTGAGCGGACCGTCGCGCCATCATGGTCATGCGTGCGGCTTCGACCGTCATCTTCGTGTCTTCCGCGGTCGCTCGAAGCGCGGCCAGATCGTCAAGATCCTCCAGTCCGCGCTTTGCATCCGCAACGCGCGTCCGCGCCGCCGTTGCCTCGTCACCGTGGCGCTTGGCGGCCAACTCTGCCGCCTCTTTCTTGCCCGCCGCGATGTTCCTGTCCGCCTCGGCGCGGCTCAAAGTCCGGTTGGCTTCGGTCAAGGCATGATCCGCAGTACGCCGCGCCTCGCGCGCGTCCGCAACGCTGGCCACAAGGCTTTTCATTTCCGCTTGCAGAAGGTCATGCGCCTGCGCCGCGCCATCGGCGCGCGCGGTCGCTTCGACCAGATCCTGCTTCAACTCCTGCAACCGGTTCAACTGCTCCAGCCGTAAGGCCGCTGCCGAGGGCGCGGCACCCGCGCCCGCCCGGAAGCCATCCCACCGCCAAAGGTCGCCGTCCTGGCTGACCAACCGTTGACCCGGCAAAAGCGAGGCCTGCAGCTTTGCACCTTCGCCCGCGTCCACCAACCCGACCTGAGACAAACGGCGCGCCAGAACCGGCGGCACCGATACCACGTCGCTGATCGCGCGCGCACCTTTCGGCAAGGGTTGAGCTGCATCGTAGTTCGCCAGACTGGCCCAGCCCGAGGTGCCGTCGCTTTCGATGACTGGCGCGCGCAGATCATCTGCCAGCGCCGCGCCCAAGGCCTTTTCGAACCCGGACTTGACTGTCAGCAGGTCCATGACCTGACCGCCTTCCGCCGTCTCACGGTCGACCAGCTTGGCAAGGGCCGCCACCTCGGCCTGAAGCGCTTTTACTTCGCCATCAGCCGAAGATCGTTCAGCGCGCGCATCGGCTTCCTTGCCCTGAGCCGCCTCGCGCGCTTCGTCGGCCTTGGCCAGCGCCTCTTCGGCCCCGGTCGCCGCTGTCGTGACAGAAGCCAACGCGGTTTCCGCCGCGGCAAACGCCGCTTCGGCCTTGGCCAGGTCCTCTGTCGCAGCACTCGCATCCGCGCCCGCTTTGGCTTCCGACTCTTCGCTTCGTGCAAGCGTCGTCTCGGCGTCCTGCAAGAGCCGTTCGGCAGACTGGTGCCGCGCCGCCAGCCGCGCGACGTCCTCGGTCAACTGCCCAAGCGCGTTCTCACGCTCCTGCAAAATGCGCGCGGCATCGTGCGCTTCCGTCGCGGCGGCCTCGACCGCCTCGGCATGGCCGTCCTGCGCGGCAATCAGTTCAGCGGTTTCCGCCGTCAGCCGCTCCAGCGTCTTTCCGGCGTCCGAGTTCAGATCGCCCTCGCGCTCGGCGTCGCGGGTCAGCTGCGTGATCCGCGCCTCCAGCGTTTCGATGGTTTGGGCTGCACGGGCCTCTTCCTCGTCGAGCGCGCTCGCCCGCATCTGCAAGCGGTTCAGAACAGCCGTTGCTATCGCCTCTTCCTCGCGAAGGGGCGGCAGCGCCTCTTCCGTTTCCGCGCGCACGCCGGTGGCAACCCGCGCCAGGCGCTCGCCCTCGGCGGCAGCCCGCGTCAACTCGGCTAATGTAGCCTCCGCTGCAATCCGCGCGTCTTCCGCCTCGCGCCAGCGGACATACAGCAAAAGCCCTTCCGCCTTCCTGAGTTCGGCCCCGATCTCGCGGTAACGCTTGGCCTGGCGCGCCTGGCGTGCGAGCGTCGCCAATTGCTGGCCCAACTGCTCGATCACGTCGTCGACACGGACCAGATTGCTTTCCGCGCCCTTCAGCTTCAATTCCGCTTCATGGCGGCGCTGGTAAAGGCCCGAGATCCCCGCCGCTTCCTCCAGAATACGGCGCCGGCTCTGAGGTTTCGCATTGATCAGTTCCGAAATCTGCCCCTGACGGACCAGCGCGGGCGAATGCGCCCCGGTCGAGGCATCGGCAAAGAGCATCTGCACATCGCGCGCGCGCACGTCCTTGGTGTTGAGCTTGTACGCGCTGCCCGCATCCCGCGTGATCCGTCGCACAATCTCCAGCGTGTCGCTCTCGTTGAAGCCCTGCGGCGCCAACCGCTCGGAGTTGTCGAGCACCAGCGACACCTCGGCGAAGTTCCGGGCTGGCCGTGTGGACGCCCCGGCAAAGATCACGTCCTCCATGCCGCCGCCACGCATCGCCGTGGGCCGGTTTTCGCCCATGACCCAGCGAAGCGCCTCCAGCAGGTTCGACTTGCCGCAGCCATTGGGGCCGACAACACCCGTCAAGCCATCCGCGATGATCAGATCGGTGGGATCGACGAAGCTCTTGAAGCCGTTCAGACGTATCTTGTTAAAGCGCAAAGGGTGCCTGTATTTGCTGATTCCGGACCCCAAGTCTCTGGCGTAGGCGCGGTCATGTCAATGTGGAACCCCAAATTGCAGGGGTTCCGCCCGAGTTATCCACAAGATATTGGTGTTAGCCCATCAATTCCCGTGTGTGGAAGTCGCCCGGAATTCGGTCTTTGTCCTCAAGGATCAGGTCACATAGCACCTCAGCGCATCCGGGCGCCATGCCAAATCCGATCTTGAAGCCACCATTGGCAATGAAATGCCCGGGACGGTCGGGCCAGGGCCCCAAAAGCGGCGCGCGGCTTTGCGCCCGAGGGCGCACGCCCGCCCATCGGTGAAGCACGCGCGCCCCGTGCAGGACCGGCACCAGATCGCCGGCTTTGCCGATCAACTCGTCCAGTTGAGCGTCCGTCGTGGTCGGATCGTCGAACGCCCGCTCGGAGGTCGAGCCGATGGCGACCGTCCCGTCGATATGGGGAATGATATGCAACCCCTCCGCATAGATCTGCGGCTGGCCCGCTGCGTTGTGCTGCAACAGCGCCGCCTGGCCTTTCACGCCGTTGCCCACCGGCTTGCCGACCTGCCGGGACAGGTCCAAAAGCCCTTGCCAGCCGGTGGCCCAGACAACCGGCCCTTCCAATCTGCCCGAAGCCACGATCCGACCGCCGCGCGCCCGTATGGCGGCCGCAAGGCTCTCGCAGGCCCGGCGCGGGTTCAGGATGGCCGACAGCGTGTCACGCACGTAAAGCCCGGTGGCCGATGGCGGGCACCAGCCACCCTCCGGCCTCTCGATGATCTCCCAATCGCCCTGATCGGCCCAACGCGCTGCCGCCGCCGGTTGCCGTACCCGCGCCAAGTCCACCGCGCGCTCCGTCGGCAAAGGCTGCAAGCGACCTGCCTGCGCATAACCGCTCGAGATGCCCGAGGTTGCTTCGACCGCGTCCCAAAACGTCGGGGCCATGGCCAGGCTGTCGAATTGAAACTGCTTCTTGTCGTTCCACGGCTCCGGCGTATGCGGCTGCAACGCGCCAACGACCCCGCCCGAGGCTCCGGCGCCCACCCCGTTCGGATCAATCACCGTGACCGAAGTGCCGCGTCGCAACGCCTCCCAGGCGATGCTCAGCCCGAAAATGCCCGCGCCGCAAATCGTCATATGTCCCATGGACAAGCGCCTTTTCCCTTGCCAGTGTCGCGCGTCATCTGAGGTAGGCCAAGGCGTGCAGGAAGACCATCCCAATCTGGAGTGGCGGGGCGAGGTGCCGATCGCGCGCGCCTTCGATGATCCTTACTATTCGCTGGACGACGGGTTAGCGGAAACCACCCACGTCTTCCTGAACGGCAACGATCTGCCTGCACGATTTCGCGATGGATTTCACATCGCCGAACTGGGCTTCGGCACGGGGCTCAACGCCTTCGCCGCCCTCGCGCTCTGGCAGGCCAAGGGCATCCCCGGTACGCTGCACTACACCTCCTTCGAGAAATACCCGATGGCGCCCGACGACATCGCTCGCGCGCTCGCGGCCTTTCCGCCGATCGCGCAGGTCGCGGCACCCATTCTGGAAACCCTGGGCGAGGACCTGTCCTGTGCCACACCCTCCTTCGAATTGACCGTCATCCCCGGCGATGCGCGCGACACGCTGCCCGGATGGGGCGGCAAGGCCGACGCCTGGTTCCTCGATGGGTTTTCACCGGCCAAGAACCCCGAGCTTTGGCAACTCGATCTGATGGCAGAGGTGGCGCGCCACACTGCCCACGGCGGCACCTTCGCCACCTACACCGCCGCAGGTGCGGTGCGCCGCGCCCTGGCCGACGCTGGCTTTCAGGTCGAACGCCGCCCGGGCTTCGGCCGCAAACGCCACATGACGGCAGGCAGCCTGCCATGAGCGCCGACAGCAACCGCCGCGGCATTTTCCTGATGATCGCCACCACGCTGGTTTTCGCCAGTCAGGACGGCATCTCGCGCCACCTTGCGGCGGAATACAACACCTTCATGGTCGTGATGATCCGCTACTGGTTCTTCGCGGCCTTCGTCATCGCTATCGCCATGCGGCACGAGGGCGGCATTCGCGCCGCCGCCCGCACGCCACAGCCCGTGCTGCAAATCACACGGGGGCTTCTGCTGGCGCTCGAGATCTGCGTCGCGGTCCTCGGCTTCACCCTGATCGGACTGGTCGAAAGCCACGCGATCTTCGCCGCCTATCCGCTGATGATCACCGCGCTCGCCGGGCCTCTCCTGGGCGAACGCGTCGGTTGGCGGCGCTGGGCGGCGGTTCTGGTCGGCTTCGCGGGCATGCTCATCATCCTCCAGCCCGGGCGCGGCGCCTTCGATCCGCTGGC
>JASJDQ010000013.1 GCA_030065075.1 Paracoccaceae bacterium
GTCGTTCCTTGTCTAAGGAGTAATTCCGATGGGCGGGTTCTAAGCATTTTTACCACACAGTCAAGAGCTCTGATTTCGTAATTATCATTTATTATCAATACTTTGTAGTGGAGGTATTTAAATACCCCAAAAAACTTCCGGCTTTTGGTGCAACAGGCGGGCAAAAAATCTCGAAAATGTCCGATCAAATGTCGAGAATCGGCCGATTTCTTACCTAAGGTTAAGCCATGTTGTCAGTGTGAAGGTGTGTATGATGATCGCCAGTATTTTTGTTCTTTTTGTTGCTGCCGGAATCACTCTTGGTTCTTTCGTCTACGGCTTTGGCGGGCTTTTCCCGCTTCTGGCCGCTTTGATCACCGTGGCGTTGTTTTTTCAAAGCGCGGCGCTGGTCATGCGAAAGAACGTGAAGAATTGATCCTCAAACAGCATTTTTGATCAGGGAAAAGGCGCCTGTCCCGGGCGCCTTTTCTTTTGCCTGCGCCTGGCACAGACTGCGCACAAATGCACTCAACCGAAGCACAGATACCGGAGCTTGCCGCAGCGGGGCGCCACCTGATCGTCGATCTTGAGGGCGGCACCGGGCTTGATGATCCTGATCGGATCGAGGCTGCACTTAGGGCCGCCGTTCGCGCGACAGGCGCGCGGCTTTTGCATCTGCATCTGCACCGCTTCTCGCCCCAGGGCGTCACGGGCGTCGCACTTCTGGCCGAAAGCCATATCACCGTACATACATGGCCCGAGATCGGGTACGCGGCGTTCGACATCTTTATGTGCGGCGACACGGATCCAGAGGCCGCCATCCCCGTCCTGGCCCGCGCCTTTGAAACAGACCAGCTGAGCGTCCGCACCTTGCACCGCGGCGCAACCGGGTGAAGCGCCCCCTTCAGAACCGCGTGCTGGCCACGGGAGAGATCGTGGCCCATCCGGCGCGCGGGCGCTTCATGGGCAACCGCGGCATTCTGCATGACGATCACCAACGCCTTGGTCGCGCCCGTTGGAAACACAAGGCGTGGATCATCTGTGTGCTGAAGTGGAAGGACTGGCACCGCAAGGTCATGTCGCCCAGGGCCTATACCGAGCTCTTCTTTCTGGACGAAGCTGTCGCCCTTGCAGCCGGGCATCGCCCCTGTGCGATGTGTCGGTGGGGGGCTTACAACTCCTACCGTGACGCCGCGGGTTTAACGGGCCGGGCGGCCGAGATGGATGCGCGGCTGCACCGAGAACGCGCCATACCTCGCCGTTTTGAGCAACGGAGGCACGAAGCCCGGGCAGAAACGCTGCCGGATGCAGCGATCCTGTTTGACGGGGTGCCGAAGCTGGTATGGGGCGACGCTGTCTTGCCGGTTCGGCCCGACGGCTACGGTGCGGCGGAAAGGCGGCCGCGTGGCAGCGTCACTCTGTTGACGCCTCCCATCAGCGTCAAAGCTCTGCGCGAGGGCTACGCCCCCGTCATCGCGCTGTCCTGAACCGTTTTGGTACAGAAAGAACGGGCCGAAAGCCTTTCAAGATGCTGCCTCAGCCTTTTCTTCCAGGGTCAGCCACTCCTCTTCTGCCGCCGACAGTTTTTCCTGCCTTTCGGTCAGGGCTTCGGTGGCCTTCTGGAACTTCACCGGTTCGCGGGTGAAAAGGGTTGAATCCCCCAAAAGCTCTTCGAGCTTGTTGATTTCAGCCTCCAGCCTTTCGATCTCGCCCGGCAATTCTTCCAGCCGGTGCTTTTCCGTGAAGCTCAGCCCGGATGCGCGCGTCGTCTCGGTTGGTGGCTTTGCCTGAGCGGGCTTTGACTTGGGCGCTGCCGCCTGTGCCACAAGTTGCCGCTTTGGTGCATAGTCCGACCAGCCGCCCGCGTGCACTACGATCCGCCCTGCCCCTTCCAGCGCAACGGTGGTCGTTGCGACCCGGTCTATGAAATCGCGATCGTGGCTGACCAGCAGGACGGTGCCGTCATAGTCGCCAAGCACGTCCTGCAGCAGGTCGAGCGTTTCGATGTCGAGATCGTTCGTCGGTTCGTCGAGCACCAGAAGGTTCGAGGGTTTCGCCATGATCTTGGCCAAGAGGAGCCGCGCCTTTTCCCCGCCCGAGAGCGAGCGCACGGGCGCGCGGGCCTGCACCTCGTCGAAAAGGAAATCCTTCAGATAGCCAACGACGTGACGCGGTGTGCCGCGGACCATCACCTGGTCGCTTCGGCCCGAGACGCGCGTGGCCTTGTCGTCGGTCAGGCTCTCCCAAAGCGTGGCGTCCGGGTCGAGCGTTGCGCGGCGCTGGTCGAAGACTGCCAATTCGATATTGGCGCCAAGCGTGACCTCGCCCGCGTCCGGGGTTCGGGCACCGGTCAGAAGCTCGATGAGGCTGGTCTTGCCGACGCCGTTCGGGCCGACGATGGCCACCCGGTCGCCACGCATGACACGAAGCGAGAAATCGCGGTAGATCACCTTTTCGTCGTAAGCCTTTGAGATGCCTTTGGCTTCGATCACCTTCCGGCCCGATTTGGGACCTGCGCCGAATTGCATATCGGCCGCGCCTTCGCGGTTTATCTGCGCTGCACGCTCGGCCCTGAGCGCCTGCAAAGCCCGGACACGGCCCTGGTTGCGCTTGCGGCGTGCACTGATCCCCTCGACCGCCCAGCGCGCTTCGGCCTTGATCTTGCGGTCGAGTTTGTGGCGCGCAAGGTCTTCGGCGGCCCAGGTTTCGTCGCGCCAGGCCTCGAAGCCGTCGAACGATCCGTCCCGGCGGCGCACCTCGCCCCGGTCGATCCAAAGGGTGGCCTGGGTCAGGGCCTGCAGGAAGGCACGGTCGTGGCTGATCGCGACAAAGGCCTGCCGGGTCTCGGCCAGCCGGCTTTCAAGCCAGGCTATGGCCTCGATATCCAGGTGGTTCGTCGGCTCGTCAAGAAGCATGAGGTCGGGAGCCTCGGCCATGAGTTTTGCCAGCGCCGCGCGCCGACGTTCACCGCCCGAGGCTTTGGCCGTCTCCAGCCCCGGGTCCAGCTTCAACCCCTCTGCCGCGGCTTCGACACGCCAGAGCGCGTCCGCACCGAGGTCTCGGATGGCGTAGTCGCCGAGCGTGGCGCAACCCTCCATTTCGGGTTCCTGTTCCATGTATCCGACGGACGTGCCGGACGGCACGACCCTTGCGCCTCGATCCGGTTCAACGAGCCCCGCCATCACCTTGAGAAGGGTCGATTTTCCGGATCCGTTCCGGCCAACGAGCGCCAGCCGGTCGCCGGTCTGAATGACCAGCGAGAGGTCGCGAAAAACCGGATCGCCGCCGAAGGTCAGCGAGATGTCCGAGAGTTGAAGCAAGGGCGCGCGTGCCATGCCTGCCAGCTACGAAGCGCGTGCCGGACCGTCAAGGGGGCGAAAAATGCGACCTTTTCCGGCTGCTACCCAGCCACTGCGCGCAGCGCCCTTGCCCTTGCGGGCGGAATGGCTCCGATTTCTAACCCTGTAAAGACGTGCAGCGTGTTCATGTCCTGATCGACAACCGCATGGTCGCTGACCCAGCCGCCCATCGTCAAATAGCTGCGCAACAGCGGCGGCATCGTGCGAAGTGCTGCCTTCCGGTCGGGCTTCCGCCGCAGACGTTGGGCGAAACGGAAGACATTCGGCGCCTTGATCCGCGGCAACCAGCGTTTTGGGGCCAGGTGCTGGTCCTTCAGCATTGCGAAGGCGTCGGTATAGGCACCTGCATCCGTTCCGTGGAATGACGAACAGCCGAAGAGCAACTCCACGCCTTCCCGGTCCACGAAGCGTGTGACGGCCCCCCACGCCACGCGCAGAATATCCGGGTCGGTCACGCCCGGGGCTACACAGAACCGGCCCATTTCCACCATCGGCTGGTCGAACGATCTGAGTGCATCCAGATCGTAATACTGCGCGCTGTAGCTTTGGGAGATGTCCGCGCCGGAACTTAGCGGCAAAAGCCGAAAGGTCGCGACAAGCTCGCCCGTCGCGACCTCTTCAACCAAAATGTGCCGGCAGACGTCATCAAATTCATCGGTGTCGCGTTCTTCGCTTCGCGGTGCCGCACCGGTCTCGGAAATGAAGGCGAAGTAGCGAAGCCTTTGCGCCGCCTCGACATCCGCCGCATTTTTGGCCACACGCGCGCGATAGGTACTGGTTTTCATGCCTCACGCCCTTTGTCAGGGAGGGTGTTCCAACTATATGTTGTGCAAATCTATGCCACACAACATGTGACGGCACGACGATAAAGGGGAAATTGGTGGAAAAAGTCGACAAGACCGAGGCCGAATGGCGTGCTGAACTCGGTGATCTGGCCTTCAAGGTGCTGCGCAAGCACGGCACCGAGCGCGCCTTCACGCATGATAATTTCCCAAAAGAACCGGGCATCTACACGTGCAAGGGCTGCGGCGCGCCGCTTTTCGACCAGGCGCACAAGTTCGACAGCGGCACTGGCTGGCCGTCGTTCTATCAGCCGATGGACGACGAGATGGTCGGTGAGCAGGAAGACCGGAGCTTTTTCATGCGGCGCACGGAAGTGCACTGCAACCGCTGCGACGGGCATCTGGGCCATGTCTTCCCCGATGGCCCTGCGCCCACGGGCCTTCGGTATTGCATCAACGGCGTCGCGCTGAACTTTCAACCCGAGGACGGGTCGTAGCGCGCCATAGCACTCCGCACCCCCATGCAGTGGATCCTTCAAGACTTCGAAGACACCAACAAGCTGTCTGCGGCGCTGGACCGGCTTGGCTTCGAATACTCCTGGCACAAGGTTGTTCCCTTCGTCGGCGACCTTTTGCCCGCGCCAGAGATTCGTGACCTAAACGCCGTTGTCCTTTTTGGCGCTTATACCCTCTGGCGCTATGCGGAAGCGCACGGGCTAAAACCCGGTGTCTTTCGGATCACCCCATTTCTCGATGAGGCTTCGTGGCACCCCTATCTGCTGAATGGTCCGGACGCACGTGTTCTGGCATTGAAAGACATCCCCCACAGCCTTGCCGATGACGGGCGCGACTGGTTCCTTCGCCCGGTCGAAGACAGCAAGGAGGAACCCGGACGGGTCAAGTCCACGGATGACATCCTGCGCCTGGCCCAGAAGGTCCTGGCGTTGGACGAAGCAGAGATCCCAGAGGGGTCCTTGCGCCATGACACGCTTTTGATGCCCACGCCACCGGCCGTCATTCTCAAAGAGTGGCGCATCTGGGTCGTGCGCGACAAAGTGGTCACTTACTCCCTTTACAAGGACGGCTCACGGGTCGTCTATCGGCACGAAATCGATGAAGACGCGCTTGCCTTCGCGCAGCAAATGGTTTCCGCCAATCCCTGCTACTCCGACGCTTATGTCATGGACATCTGTCGCACGCCCGACGGGCTGCGTCTGCTGGAGACCAACTGCATAAATGCTGCAGGGTTTTATTCCGCTGACCTCATCAAGCTTGCGATGGCCATAAGCGAATCCGTGCAGTAGCGCCGCCAGACTAGTTCTCTTCCAGGAAATCGCCCGCGTTGAAGGTGCCAAAGTTCGAAAAGAGCTGGCGCAGGAAGCCAACGCCGCGCGTGTTCGAGGTCGTAACACGTCGCGAGAGCACAACAACCTGACCGTTCTCCAGTCCGAACCGTTCTACGTTTTCGACAACACCGGCCTCGGTGAAACTGACCGCGACAACCTCGCGGTTCACTTCAACAGGCGCGCGCCACAGGAACCGTTCGTAGTCCGATTTCACGTAGTACCAGCCGAAGTCGTCGATGATCCCCTCGGTGCCGGGAGGGCCCAGCAACCGACCCACAGTTTCCTGCGTGTCGACGCCCAGCTTCACCTCGGCCAGAAGGGCATCGTCCGGCACGTAGCCATGGCTGTCCTTCAACGTCTGTGCGCAACCTGCCAAGGCCAGCAGCCCCAGAAACAGCACGACGGCTCTGACCCACCCTGTCACCATGTCCCAGACCCTCTTGCACGTTGCCGGTTTCCCCGGCATAGCCAGAGACCACGCGTGGTTCAAGGACAAGCTCAATGTCGACCGAGACCGTGATAAACACCAGCAAAGTGATCCGGCCCATCGACTTCGAACTCGTGCCGGATGCCACAGCCCTTGGCGAACTGGCCGTGGCGCTGGAGTTGCGCGGCCTTCGGAAGCTCCGGTTCAAGGGAACCCTGGCGCCGGCGGGAGCGAAGGACCTGACGCTAGACGCGACCCTGGGCGCCACCGTCGTACAAGACTGCGTTGTCACCGGCGATCCGGTGACGACGCGGATCGAGGAGCGTGTCCTCAGAAGCTTCGTCTGGGGCATGGAAATGCCGACCGAGGACGAGGTCGAAATGCCGGAAGACGACACCGCCGAGCCCATGCCGCCGGAGATCGACCTGGAGGTCGTCATGGCCGAAGCCCTGTCGCTTGCTCTGCCCCCCTGGCCGCGGGCCGATGGCATTGACCCCGTCAACCTGACCGTTTCCGAGCCGGGGGTCGCACCGATGACCGACGAGGACGTGAAGCCCTTTGCGGGACTGAAGGCGCTGAAGGACAAGATGGGCGATCGCGAGGGTGATGCGTGAGCGCCGTGAAGGTACTCGGCCACGCGCTTCTTGTCCTTTTACTGACGCTTTTGACACAACTCGGCGGGATCGCCTGGTTGCTGGCCTTGTTCTTTCGCCGCAGGCTGGCGGCCTTTGTCGGGCTGTATATTGTCCTGTCACTCTCCGCGGTCTGGGTCGCGCCCATGTTCGGGCGCACGGCGCTCTCCTGCTTCGACGCAGGGCCGTTACAGGTTCAAAGCCCGCTCTATTGCGCGCTCAACCGCACCTATGTCACGCCCGAGATGAAAGGACTTCTGCAAGATGTCGCCGTCCGGATGGAGCGTCGGCACCCAGGCACGGTGACGCTGGTTCTGGATGCGAGCTTTCCGTTTTTCGACGGCTTCCCGCTTTTACCGCATCTGTCGCATGACGATGGCGAGAAGGCCGACCTGGCCTTCTTTTACCGCGACGGCTCGGGGTATCTGCCCGGAGCGGTCCGGTCGCCCATCGGGTACTTTGCATTTGAGCCAGGGCCGACGGACTGCCCCGCACGGGCGGCGGACCTGCGTTGGGATCTGCCGTTTCTGCAACCGTTCTGGCGTGCGCTGGACCTGGACAGGGACCGCACGCGCGATTTGCTGCAAGCATTGGCGGAAGACGATCGAACCGGAAAGATCCTCATCGAACCCCATTTGGTCCAAACGCTGGGCGCATCGCACCCGAAGCTTCGGTTTCAGGGGTGCCGCGCTGCCAGGCACGACGACCATATTCACGTGCAGCTTTAACTGCGCAGGCTTTTCGGCGCGAACACGCTGCCCGCAACAAAATCGAACTGAGTGCCATTCCGCGCTTGCCTTTCAAGGGAATCGCAGTATTTTCCGCCCCTCACTGGAACATTGAGTTGGACAGGGGCGCAGCCAGCGCGTAAGACCCCTTGGATCAACGCTTCGGAACTCGAGGATTAGGACATGGCTGTCCCCCAGAATAAAGTCTCCCCGTCTCGCCGGAACAACCGCCGTGCGCATGACAGCCTGACGGCGGAAAACCCCGGCGAATGCCCGAACTGCGGCGAGCTTAAGCGCCCGCATCACGTTTGCGGCGCTTGCGGGTATTATGCGGACCGCGAGGTCGTTGCTCAGGCCGACGAGATCGACCTGGACGAAGACGCGGCCTAAGCGCCCCGTCCGCGCCCGTGCAGGCGATGACGGAAGACACCACCCCAAGCGGCGAAGCGCCCGGGCGCATCACCATAGCGATCGACGCCATGGGCGGCGATCTTGGGCCGGCGGCTGTTGTCGCCGGCATTTCCAAATCTGTCGCGAAGAACCCCAAGATTGCATTTTTGGTGTTCGGACCGGAAGACGAGCTTAAGCCTCTCATTGCCAAACGCAAACTCGCCGACCGCTGCGAGGTCCGCGACGTGCGCGAGTTCGTCAAAATGGAAGACAAGCCCGCGCAGGTCATGCGTCACGGCAAGGGCACCACGATGTGGGCGGCCATTCATGCTGTAAAGAATGGCGATGCGGATGCGGTTGTGTCCTGCGGGAACACGGGCGCACTGATGGCCGTCTCGATGCTGGCGCTTCGCAAGTTGCCGGGCGTGGACCGGCCCGCGATCGCCATCCTCTGGCCGTCCCAGAATCCGGGCGGGTTCAATGTCATGCTGGATGTCGGCGCCGATGTTCGGGCGGATGCCAAGGACCTGGTGCAGTACGCTCTTATGGGAGCTTCCTATGCCCGAAACGGCCTGGGACTGGCGCGCCCGCGGATCGGTCTTTTGAATGTTGGGACGGAAGAGAACAAGGGCCGCCCCGATATACGCGAAGCACACGACCAGATTGCGCGCGCCGCGCCCGATGCCGAGTTCGAGTTCGTCGGCTTTATCGAAGGCGGTGATATCCCGTCGAACCGCGTCGATGTGATCGTGACGGACGGCTTCACTGGCAACGTGGCGCTAAAGACGGGCGAAGGCACCGCAAGTCTGATCCGCGAGCTCTTGCGCGAGGCGTTCCGCGCGACACCGCTGTCGCGCATCGCGGCGCTTCTGGCGCTGACCTCGCTTCGGCGTCTCTCGAAACGGATCGATCCCCGGCGCGTCAACGGTGGCGTGTTTCTGGGGCTTAACGGAACCGTCGTCAAAAGCCATGGGTCCGCCGATGCGACTGGCGTGACAGCGGCCATCAAGCTGGCCTTCCGGCTGGCCGAGAGCCGCTTTCACCAGCGCCTGGCGGCACGGGTTGCATCTTTGGACCTCAGCCCTCAGGATGCACACCCAGAACAGGTCGAAAAGACCGCGGGCGAGCAGGCAAAATGACAACACGTGCCGTTGTGAAAGGCGTCGGACACTACCTTCCGGAACGGGTGGTGCCGAATTCGTGGTTTGAAGACAAGATTGACACCTCCGACGAATGGATCCGCTCGCGGTCAGGTATCGAGCGCCGCCACTTTGCCGCCGACGACGAAACCACGTCTGATCTGGCCACCCAAGCGGGCAACGCGGCCCTCGCCTCGGCGGGACTGACGGCAGACGATGTCGATGCGCTGATCGTGGCCACGTCGACCGCCGACCTGACCTTTCCGTCCGCTGCAACCATGGTGCAGCACCGGCTGGGCATGACGCGCGGGTTTGCCTTTGACATCCAGGCGGTATGCGCGGGTTTCGTCTTCGCACTCGCGCAGGCCAACGCCCTGGTGCTTTCGGGTCAGGCCAAACGCGTCATGGTGATCGGCGCAGAAACCTTCAGCCGCATCATCGATTTCAAGGATCGCGCCACGTCTGTTCTTTTCGGCGATGGCGCCGGGGCACTGATCCTCGAGGCCGATGAAGGCGATGGGACAAACGCGGACCGGGGCATTCTGGCAACGGACCTGAACTCGGACGGCGCCTACCGCGATATCCTTTATGTCGATGGCGGCGTCTCGACCCAGTCCACGGGCCATTTGCGCATGCAAGGGAAAGAGGTGTTTCGTCACGCGGTCGAAAAACTGGCCGAAACGGCGCACCGTTCGCTCGAACAACTGGGGCTGACGGGCGATGATATCGACTGGATCGTGCCCCATCAGGCCAACCTGCGGATCATTACCTCGACCGCAAAGAAGCTCGGCGTCGACATGGACCGCGTCGTGGTGACGGTCCAGGATCACGGCAACACGTCCGCCGCGTCGATCCCGCTGGCCCTTTCGGTCGGCGTGGCCTCGGGCCAGATCAGCGAAGGTGACCTGGTCGTCACCGAAGCGATTGGCGGCGGGCTTGCCTGGGGGTCGGTCGTCCTGAGATGGTAAGCGCTTGTCCCCAGCCGGGGTGGCGCTTTACGGCGGAAAACTGCTAGTCTCGCGGGAACGCCCGAGCATGCCAGATGTGAAGGCCGATTTCCAAGCGCTTGATATTGACTCGGAAATTCTTCGCGCCCATGCTGCATCAACCAAGATCAGAAGGGGGACGGAATGAGTGGGAAAACTCTAACCCGCATGGACCTAAGCGACGCAGTGTTCCGCGAAGTCGGGCTGAGCCGGAACGAATCGGCGCAACTGGTCGAGAACGTTCTTCAACATATGTCCGATGCGCTCGTTCAGGGCGAGCAGGTCAAAATTTCTTCTTTTGGCACTTTTTCAATTCGGGACAAGGCCGCCCGGGTGGGACGCAATCCGAAGACCGGTGAAGAGGTGCCGATCCACCCGCGCCGCGTGCTGACCTTCCGACCTTCCCACCTGATGAAAGAACGCGTGGCCGCCGGCAATAAGGGCTGATCGCTTGGCCGAGAAATCCAAGGACGCGTTTCGGACGATCTCGGAGGTCGCCGAATGGCTGGATGTGCCGACGCATGTCCTGAGGTTCTGGGAGTCCCGGTTCAGTCAAATCAAACCCGTCAAACGCGCAGGCGGCAGGCGATACTATCGCCCGTCGGACATGCGCGTAATCGGTGGCGTGAAAGTGCTGTTGCACGATCAGGGGATGACGATCCGGGGGGTGCAGAAGCTCTTCCGCGAGGAAGGCATCAAGCACGTCTCGGAGTTTTCGCCAGCGCTCTTCGATTCTGATGGCCTAACTCCGGCTGCACCCGTTCTGGACGAAGCGGCGCTGGAGATCGCGGCGCGTCCCGCTCCGGCTGCGCGCGCAACCCACTCGGCCTCGCCGGATCCGGTCGAAGAGCCAGTCGTCCCGGCATCAGACGAAGATGCCGAGCAGCCCCCACTTTTTCGACGCGCGTCGACGCCCCCGCCCGCGACGGAAGAGCCGACGCCCGAGCTTTTGGCAGAAACGGCAGCGGATGCGGGCCCTACGGCGGCAATCCCCGCGACCCCCGATGTGCCAGAGACGGACCCAGGCGACGACTCGCCCGCCCACGCCAGGGAAGCCGGCATTGCCGCGCATTTGAAAGTCGCCGACCGACAACTGCTGTTGCGCCACCGGGAAACACTGGCCGAAGCTGCGACCCGGTTGCGGGCGGTCCTCGACAAAGCGTCCTGAGCGCCCGATGCCCTGCCAGATACGCCCTTGCCCTGCCCGGCGTTTTGCGCCAGAACGCGGTGCGTCGGGCTATGGCGCAGCCTGGTTAGCGCGTCCGTCTGGGGGACGGAAGGTCGCAGGTTCGAATCCTGCTAGCCCGACCAATCACCGGCAAACCGCCGCAATGGGGGCGCTGCCCCCGCCGCGCTTCGCGCGCCTCCCCCGGCGTATTTGGGACAAGATGAAGTACAATTTGACTCAAAATTTCGGCTTCACCTTCTTCCAAATACACATGCCCAACGTCGAACTCAGGGGCGCGGCATGACAGGTGTGCTGCCCGACAAAGACCTCCGCAAGATGATCGCCTCAGGCGCCTTAATGGCAGAGCCTCAGATCACGGAAGCGCAGATCCAGCCAGCTTCTCTGGATTTGCGGTTGGGGACCCGCGCTTACCGCGTGCGCGCCTCGTTTCTGGCAACCGACGGCGCGCCTGTCGAAGCGCGTCTTGAGGCCTTCAAGATGCACGAGATCGACCTGACGCAGGGTGCGGTGCTTGAAAAGGGCTGCGTCTATGTCGTTCCCTTGATGGAGCGCTTGGCGCTGCCCGAAGAGATCAGCGCGGTGGCCAACGCCAAAAGCTCGACCGGGCGGCTCGACCTTTTGACGCGGACCATCACCGATGGCGGGATCGAATTCGATCGCATTCCGAAAGGGTACATCGGCCCGCTTTACGCCGAGATCTGCCCGCGTTCGTTTTCCGTGCTTGTGCGTCCCGGCATGCGGCTCAACCAGATCCGGTTTCGCGAGGGGCAAGCCGCGCTGGACGACACCGCGCTTGCCGCGCTTCATGACGAGGTCGGGTTGGTCAGCGGCAAGGCGGTTATTTCCGAAGGCCTTGGTTTCTCGGTCGATTTGAGACCGCAAGACGGTTCTCTCGTCGGCTACCGCGCGAAGCCCCACACAGGCGTCATCGATCTGGACAGGATCGGCCACTATGACCCTGCAGACTTCTGGGAGGAAGTTCACACCTCGGACGGGCGCATCATTCTGGACCCGGGCGCGTTTTACATCCTGGTCAGCCGCGAAGCCGTAACGATCCCGCCCACCCATGCCGCTGAAATGGCGCCCTATGTCGCCATGGTGGGCGAGTTCCGTGTGCATTACGCGGGCTTCTTCGACCCGGGCTTCGGCTGGGCCGAAGCGGGCGGCGCCGGGTCGCGCGGTGTGCTGGAGGTGCGGTGCCACGAAGCGCCCTTCGTGCTGGAGCACGGCCAGATCGTGGGGCGTTTGGTCTATGAGACTATGGCAGAGGCGCCCGAGACGCTATACGGCCGCGAGATCCAGTCGAACTATCAGGGCCAGGGTTTGAAACTGTCGAAGCATTTCCGGGCAGTCTAGGTGTGCCAGTCCATGTGACACTTGACGAAGCCACACCAATCGAACTGACGCCCTCCGGTCTTGATTGAGACTGCGTGGCCCAATCTGTGGCAGTCGGCATTCGTAAATGCTGGGACGCGCTAGAGCGTTTTTGCCATGAAAACCGCGTGCGGCAGGACTTGCTCGTAGCCCGAGATTTCGCTGCCTGGATAGGCGTCGATGAAGCGGTAGCCCTCTACCTCGTAAAGTGAAATTGCCGGTTTCAGGGGGCGAATGGTGTCCAAAAGCAGGGTCGTCGTTCCCAGCTCGCGCGCAGCTTTTTCCGTGTGCCGCAGTAGCCGCCGCCCCAAACCGGTGCCGCGTGTCTCGGGCCGGACGTAGAGTCTTTTCAGTTCCATTTCCTCGCCGTTCAACGGCTTGAGGAATGCCATGCCGACCAGTCGTTCATCCAATTCCGCGACATAGGCCCGGCCCGCGGGGGGCACAAAACGGTCGAGGTTGGCCATCATGTTGGCGACCGGTTCAGCCGGGTCGACCGTGACACCCAAATCGGCCAATGCACCCGTCACGACATGGAAGTATTCCAGAACAAGGGGTTCCAGTGCACGCACTTCATCGGCGCGTGTCAGTTCGCGGACGTCTGCACTCACATCCGGCGGATCTTGTTCATCGCCCGCATGGATTGACCTGCGCGTTTTGCACCAGGGCTTGGCTTTTGCCCCTTGGTGAAGCGTTTCAGCCCGTGGCGCATCAGCATGTTGATGGCCATCCGGATCAAACGGTCTGCGTTCATCTGCTCAGTCCTCTTGGGTCTCTTCGATCAAGTCCGCATCTTCCTCGAACATGTCGACCTGGTTTTCGTCCTCTTCGCCCTCGTCCTCGGCCAGCGGTTCGCCCGGAGGCGGGCGGCTTTCCAGAAGCCCCGCGGCCCTCAGTTCCTTGAGCCCCGGCAGATCGCGGGCGCTTTCCAGCCCGAAGTGGTCCAGAAACTCCTGCGTCACCATATAGGTCACCGGACGACCGGGTGTCATCTTCCGGCGGCCGAATTTGATCCATTCCAGTTCCAGAAGCTGGTCGATCGTGCCCCGGCTGACACTGACGCCGCGGATCTCCTCGATCTCGGCACGCGTCACCGGCTGGTGATAGGCGATAATCGCCAGCGTTTCGATGCCTGCGCGGGAGAGTTTTCGCGTCTCTACCGTTTCCTTCTGCATGAGGAAGCCAAGGTCGGGGGCCGTGCGCATGGCCCAGGCCTCGCCCACCTTGGTCACCGAAACCCCGCGCCCCTCGTAGCGCTTCTTCAGATGCTCAAGCGCTTCTTTCGCATCGGCGCCGTGCGGCATGCGCGCGTTCAATTCGGCCACCGTCACGGGTTCGGAGGTGGCAAAGAGGATGGCTTCGACCATGCGTTCCTGCTCGGCCATGGGCGGCGCTTCGAAAAGGCTTTCTTCCAGCGTCTCGTCAGTCACGCGGGCGTGCCTTGATCTGAATGGGGGCAAAGATGTCCGACTGCCGGATCTGGATCGCGCCGTTCTTGACCAGTTCCAGCGAGGCCGCGAAGTGCGAGGCCGTGGCGGAACGGCGCCGCTTCGGGTCGCTTTCCCAGCCTTCCGGCAGGTAGGACAACAGATCAGTCCATTCGCCCGCGTAGCCGATCAGACCGCGCATCCGCTCCAGCGCCTGTTCCAGCGTCATCACATGGTCGCGGTCCATGGTGTAGGGCCGGAAGTCTTCCTTGGTCTTCAGCCGCGCATAGCCCTGCATCAGGTCCAGAAGCGTGGCGGTATAGCGGACCTTGCGGACGCGCGTGACGTCTTCGGGAATGCCGCGCACGAAGAAATCCCGCCCCTTCTGGTCGCGCGCCATCAGCTTGGCCGCGCAATCTCGCATGGCCGAGAGCCGTTCGAGTTGGAAGGCCAGATGCGCCGCCAGTTCCTCGCCCGACGGCCCCTCATCTTCGGGGTCGGGCGGCAAGAGCAGGCGAGATTTCAGAAATGCGAGCCAGGCCGCCATCACCAGGTAATCGGCGGCCAGTTCAATGCGAAGCGTCTTGGCACGCTCGACAAAGGCCAGGTATTGCTCGGCCAGCGCCAGCACGCTGATCTTGCGAAGGTCCACCTTCTGGGTGCGCGAGAGCATCAGCAAAAGATCGAGCGGGCCCTCGTACCCGTCGACATCGACGATCAATGCCTCTGCGGCCAGACGTTCTTCGACTTCACCGAATTGGGTGTCGCCGTCCATCATGCTGCTCCCTCGCGTGGGCGGTGCCCGCGCCTGCCGTTTTGGAAAGCGTCACCCCGGACCCGAAACGCCTTCGATTAGGTCGCTAAATTCGGCCTCAGCCGCTGAAATGTCAATATCTATTGGGGTCCGGCGGGCGGCCAACGCTATATCTGCGCGATTTCCGGCTGCGTCAGTCATCTCGCCCAGATCGGCGATTACACGCATCTCGGCAAGATCACCATTGCAATGCAGAACCAGATCACAGCCTGCGTCCAATGCGGCGCGCGCGCGTGTGCCGACGTCTCCCGCCAACGCATTCATCGAGATGTCGTCGCTCATCAAGAGCCCTGTCAGCCCCAAATCGCGCAAAAAGCGAATGCCCTCAGGGGATTGCGTGACGGGGCGGTCGGCATCGATCTCGGGCAGGACGATATGTGCCGTCATCACCATGGGAAGATCACAAAGCGCCCGGAAGGGCCGGAAGTCCGTGTTCTGGAGCTCTGCCAGCGGCAGGTCTATGCGTGGCAGGGCCTCGTGACTGTCGGTGGCCGCGCGTCCGTGTCCCGGAGCATGCTTCAGCACCGGCAAGACGCCCGCATCCATCAGGCCGTCGGCACACCGCCGCGCCATGGCGGTGACCATTTCAGCGTCCGTGCCGTAGCAGCGATTCCTCAGAAAGGGGTGTGTCTCGGGCCATGCAATGTCTGCCGAAGGGGCGCAATTGACGTCAACCCCGTGGGCCAGAAGCTCCTGCCCGATCAGAAGACCACGCAGATACATCGCACGACCGGAGTTCGACACGAACTCCGAGACGGATTTCGTCGCATTTTCTGTGCCAGAGAATGCCTCCACCTGATCCAGCGGCGGCATCCATTCCCGCCAATGCGGCGCGCGCATCCGCTGGACACGGCCCCCTTCCTGATCGATCAGCACGGGCGCCTGCCGCCCGACGGCTTCTCGCAGGTCAGCCGTCAGGCGACGCAATTGGTCCGGCGTCTCGCAATTCCTTTGAAAGACAATGAACCCCCAAGGCTGGGCCGCGCGGAAGAAGGCGGCTTCTTCCGCGCCGAGGGTCGGCCCCGCGGGCGCGAGGATGTACGCGCCCGCCCTCACGTTAGTCGTGCAAAACCGGAATGCAGTTCGCGCCTTCCGTCACCAGTACCGCGCAAAACCGCCGAGCATCCGCCAGTTGATCAAAGCCCAGGACGCGCAGTCTGTAGAATTCGCGCCCGCCGGAATTCACTTCCTGAATCACCCGCGATTTGCCCGCCATGTAATCGCCGAAGCGGGTTTCCACCGTAGCCCATTCGGCACGTGCGATGTCGGGGCTTCCGTAGGCGCCAAGCTGAACCAGTCGCGTCCCTGCCGCAATGCTGGCCGGGTCAACTTCGCCGTTCTGCACCACCGCGGCCGCCTGCAACGACACGGTCTGCAGGTTGGACGGCCGCACGATCGGGCGCGGCGTAACTTTGGGCACGTGCGCCGCCGCCTCGACTTTCAGAACCGCGGGCTCCGGACGCAGTCCACTGTCCGCCAGCGCCGCCGCGACGGCCATATCCGTGGCGGACGGCGTCTCTTCCGGCTCTGCCACAGGGCGTGCAATCACCGGTGTGTCAGAGCTCTCTTCCATGATCGCCAAAGGTAGCCCTTCTGGCGCGGGGGTCTCCGCGACCGTGAAACGCTCCGGTTCGCCGATCTGTGGAATGGGGGGCACATCGACCACCTGGAATTCCTCGGACGGCTCCGGTGCCACGGCGGGAAGCTCGGCCATGGCCAGGTCTTCGTCTTCGTTCAGCGTCGTCGGCTGCGGCGCCAACACGACCTGTTCGGACGGTGTTTCTTGCACCCGGCTTTCGGCGATCCTGTTGACCGTCAAGCCTTGGTACTGGCTCGCCTGCCCGCCCGGGTCCGAGGGCGCCACACGCATCGGGCCTTCGAGGGCGCGAACAACGGGTACACCGCTGACGTCCCGCACCCATAGTTTCCATCCCCATGTCGCCAGTCCCGCGATCAGGACAAGTGACAGGATCGCGCCGCCCCAATTGACAAGCGCCGCAAAGGTGCCGCCCTCTTCGGACGCACCATAGTCGTCATAGCTGAATGCCGCCATTTTCCATGCCTCAATTCGCCACCGGTTATTCTCCGGCGGTCCACACTGCTCTCCGACGGCGGCGGGTGGCTTTGTTGAACGGAGGGGTTTTCCCCTCTCGCCTAGCGCATTTCCTCGACCGGCGTCACGCCCAGAATACCCAATCCGTTGGAAATAACAACGGCAACGGCCCGGGGCAGTGCGATTTTTGCCGCCGTGGCCTGGGGATCGTCTTCGTGCAGGAAGCGCAACTCAGGCTTTTCGTTGCCCCTGTTCCAGAGCGCGTGGAAGTCGGACGCCAGCTCATATAGGTAAAAGGCGACCCTGTGCGGCTCGTGATTGCGGGCCGCGATCTCGACCAGACGCGGCCACTCCGCCAGCTTTCGCGCGACAGCGAACTCGGCCGCGTCCTCCAGCTTTGCATTGTCCGACCAGTCCAGATGCATCTCTTCGGCCTTTCGCATGACAGACCGAATGCGGGCGTGCGCGTATTGCACGTAGAAGACGGGATTGTCCTTCGACTGCTCCACCGCCTTGTCGAAATCGAAGTCCAAGGGGGCATCGTTCTTCCGCGTCAGCATCACGAAACGGGTCACATCCCGGCCCACCTGATCGACGACATCGCGGAGCGTGACGAAGGTGCCCGCGCGCTTCGACATCTTGAAGGGCGCGCCATCCTTGAAGAGCTTCACAAGCTGCGTGAGCTTGATATCGAGCGGAACCCGGCCATCCGAAAGCGCACTGACAGCGGCCTTCATCCGCTTGACATAGCCGCCGTGGTCGGCGCCGAAAATATCAATCAATTCATCGTAGTCGCGGGCGATCTTGTCCCAATGGTACGCGATGTCGGGGGCGAAATAGGTCCATGACCCGTCCGACTTCTTGATCGGACGGTCCACATCGTCGCCATGCTCGGTCGATCTGAAAAGCGTTTGCTCGCGGGGTTCCCAATCTTCGGGCACCTTGCCCTTGGGCGGCTCCAGCGTGCCGCGATAGATCAGGCCTTTCTTGTCCAGGTCCTGGATCGCCTCTTCGATCCGGCCCGTCCCATAGAGCGACTTTTCAGAGAAGAAATGATCCATCCGCACGCCCAGAAGGCCCAGATCTTCGCGGATCAGGTCCATCATCGCCTCGGTCGCGAACTCCCGCACGTCGGCAAGCCAGACCTCTTCATCTTGCTCCAAATACGCATCGCCCACCTTCGCCTTCAGCGCCTCGCCCACCGGTTTCAGATAGTCGCCGGGGTAAGTGCCGTCTTCGAAGGCCACAGTCGCCCCATGCGCTTCGAGGTAACGAAGGTAAACAGACCGCGCCAGAACATCGACCTGTGCGCCGCCGTCGTTGATGTAGTATTCGCGGGTCACATCATAGCCCGCAAACTCCAGAAGCGACGCCAAGGCATCCCCAAAGACCGCACCCCGCGTATGTCCGACGTGCAAAGGCCCCGTCGGGTTGGCGCTGACGTATTCGACGTTCACCTTCACGCCCGCGCCCAAGCCAGAGTGCCCGAAGCTCGCGCCCGCATCGATGGCCTCGGCCACCACGTCGTGCCAAACGACGGGTGCCAACCGAAGGTTCAGGAACCCGGGCCCTGCCACATCCGCCGTGTCTATCTGCGGATCGTCCATCAACCGGTCGGCAAGTGCTTCGGCAATGACGCGCGGCTGCATCGAGGCGGGCTTCGCCAGCACCATGGCCGCATTGGTCGCCATATCCCCATGCGCCGCATCGCGGGGTGGCTCGACTGCGACGTTACCCCAGGAAAGGTTCGCCGGAAGCACACCATCAGCCACCATGGCGTCCAGCGTCTCTATGATCGACGTACGGATATCTGCGAAAATGTTCATGTGTCGCGGGTTAGCGGGCGAACCCCGCCCCGTCAACGCAAGCCCGACGATTTCCGAGGCGGAACTCGTGCCGGAAAATGGAGCATTTTCCGCTACGAATTCTGTGCAAAATCCGTTTCCCTGCCAATAAACCGTTCATGACACTGAAGCGCAAAGCGATCGGTCATACCGGCAATATAGTCGCTGACGATCCTGGCAAGGGCGGTTTCGCCTTCGGCCTCTTCCACGTCTTTTCGCCACTGCTTGGGCAGGTTTTCCGGGTGCGCCATGAAGAACGGAAAGAGATCGCGCACCACTTGCGTCACCTTTTGGCGCATGATCACCACGGTCGGCGCGCGGTACATGCGTTCGAATAGAAACGCGCGAATGACTTTCAGATCGTCGAAAACCGGGTCCGAGAACCGGATGATCTGAAACCCGGCGCGCCTGATGTCATCCACCGACGCCGGCGCAATTTGGGCCAAATTCCCCTGAGCGACGCCAATCACATCTTCCACCAGAACACCGAAGAAGCGGCGAAGTGCCTCGTGCCTCCGCCGGTAGTAGTTCAGGCCGGGATAGACCTCATCGACGCGGGCAAAACAGCCCTTCAGGATCGGGAGTTCGGCCAGTTCGTCAGTCGAGAAAAGCTCGGCCCGAAGCCCATCGTGCAGATCGTGGTGGTTATAGGCCACGTCGTCCGAGATTGCCGCCACTTGCGCTTCGGCACTGGCGTATGTGTCCAGTTCCAGATCATGGCGCGCTTGATACTCCGCCAGCGCCCAGGGCAGATCGCCCGTCACCGGACCGTTATGTTTCGCAATGCCTTCAAGGGTTTCCCACGTCAGGTTCAACCCATCGAAACGGGCATAGTGCCGCTCCAACGCCGTCACGATCCGCAAGGCCTGCGCGTTGTGATCGAACCCGCCATAGGGTGCCATCGCCTCGGACAGAGCATCTTCGCCGGTGTGCCCGAACGGCGTGTGGCCCAGGTCATGGGCAAGCGCCACGGCTTCGGTCAGTTCCGCATTCAGCCCCAGCGCGCCCGAGATTGTCCGCGCCACCTGCGCAACTTCAATCGAATGGGTGAGCCGCGTCCTGAAGTAATCGCCCTCGTGCTCGATGAAGACCTGCGTTTTGTGCTTCAGCCGCCGAAATGCGCTGGCATGGATGATCCGGTCGCGGTCGCGCTGAAAACACGAGCGAAACGTGCTTTCGTCCTCCTTAAAGAGGCGGCCCCGGCTGTCGTCCGGATCCGAAGCATATGCGGCGTGCATGTCCCTGCCCGTCTTGTTCGCCTGTCCTGTCGCTCATATATTGCGGAAAGTGTTGAATTGAAACGCCTGAGTAGTGCCATGGACCTGCAAATACCGCCAAAAGTGACGCCCCGCGCCTTCGAACGCCTGGCCGAGATCAATGATGGATCAGACGCGCCCAAGGCGCTCCGTGTCGCGGTCGAAGGCGGCGGATGCTCGGGGTTTCAGTACAACATCGACCTTGACGACCCGGCTGATGGCGATCTTGTGCTGGAAGGCAATGGCCAGCGCGTTGTCGTGGACGAGGTTTCGCTGCCGTTCCTCTCAAACGCGGTGATCGATTTCTCGGAAGAACTGATCGGCGCGCGGTTCACCATCGACAACCCGAACGCCACGTCAAGCTGCGGCTGCGGCACCAGTTTTTCCATGTAGCCTCGACCATTGCCCTGCCCCGGCATTTCCGCCACTACGGGTACATGAAGATCGCGACGTTCAACATCAATGGCATCAAGGCCCGTGTCGAAACCGTCACGGCTTGGCTCAAGGACAGCGCACCGGATGTCGCGGTGCTGCAAGAGATCAAGTCACAGGACGATGCTTTTCCGCGCGAGATGTTCGAAGACCTCGGATATACCGTGGAAACACACGGACAAAAGAGCTTCAACGGCGTGGCGATCCTGTCGAAGCTGCCTTTGGAAGACGTCACGCGCGGCCTTCCGGGCGACGACAGCGACGAACAGGCACGCTGGATCGAAGCCACTGTCATGGGCGAGACGCCCGTGAGGGTCTGCGGGCTGTACTTGCCGAACGGCAATCCGGCTCCGGGCGAGAAATTCGACTACAAGCTCGCTTGGATGGAACGTCTCAAGGCGCGCGCCGAGTGGCTTCTGGCCGACGAAGCGCCCGCCGTCATGTGCGGCGACTACAACATCATCCCGCAAGACGAAGACGCGGCCCGGCCCGACGCATGGCGCGAAGATGCGCTGGCGCGTCCCGAGGCACGGTCCGCCTTTCGCCAGGTTTTGAATCTCGGGTTTACCGAGGCGTTTCGGGTCCGCAACGCGGCACCCGGTCAATATTCCTTCTGGGATTACCAACGCGGCGCTTATGACCGGAATGATGGCATTCGCATCGATCATCATTTGTTGACGCCGCAGGCCGCCGACCTTTTGCAGGATTGCTGGATCGAGGCTGAGCTGCGCGGGCGGGACAAGCCCTCGGATCATGTGCCGGTCTGGATCGAGCTGGACGCCTGAGCTTGCTTAATTGACGGGCGTGTGTCGCATGTTGCGCACAGTCAGCAAGACAACCAGCAGCGCTCCTGCCCCAGCAATGGCAGCCACCACAGGTGCGGTGGCAAGGTTTGCGACGACCACTGCGACCAGTGCCCATGCGACCGCAACGGCGTAGAACGGCGCAGGCCGACGAAGCACCACCGCAGCGGCGATGAAGATCGCGACTGCCAGCGCGATATAGGCCCAACCCATTGCGCCGGGACCGATCCCGTAGCCTGCCCCCGTCAAGGCGAGCGAGACACAACTGGCCGCTGTCAGCCACCCTGTGTAGAGCTCGATGGGTTACCGTCCGAGCCACATGTCGCGGACAGGGGTCGCGAACATAGCCCAGAGCGCCGTCACAAGCATGACCCAGATCAGGATCGTCGCCCAGATGGGGCTTGTCTGCGCGACCGCCAGCCAGCTTGCGCCGACCGTCAGGCTAACGATCAGCGGCCAGCGCGGGCGATCCCACTCTGCCGCCTCGGCCCGTTTGACAAGGCCGTAGACGGCATGTCCCGCAAGCCAGAGGTAAATCACGCCCCAGATCGAAAACGCATAACCCGCCGGTTGCGCCGGCGGGTCTTCCTGTGGCACGGGGAATTGGTCGGGCTCGAACCCGTTGAAGCCGCCGGACCAGAACGGGGCCGTCACAAAAGCGAGGGCCGCGGTCAGCAGCAGAATGGCTTTCATGCGAATGGTATCCATGGGTCGAAAACTCCTCAGGCGGAATTCGGTTCCGAAGCGATTTCAGACCGGCTTCAGGCCCAAATCGCCTACTCCGCCGCGACCTTGCCCACGCCCAGCATGTCCGCCAGATAGCGCCCGGTGTGGCTTTCGCCGACCTCTGCCACCTGTTCGGGGGTACCGGTCGCCACGATCCGGCCGCCGGCGTCGCCGCCTTCGGGGCCAATGTCGATGATCCAGTCCGCGGTCTTGATGACATCCAGATTGTGTTCGATGACGATCACCGAATTCCCCTGCTCCACCAATTCGTGCAGCACTTCCAGAAGCTTACGGACGTCCTCGAAGTGCAAGCCAGTCGTCGGTTCGTCAAGGATATAGAGCGTCCGGCCCGTGGCCCGCTTTGACAGCTCTTTCGAAAGCTTCACGCGCTGCGCCTCGCCGCCGGACAGCGTTGTCGCCTGCTGGCCCACTTTGATATAGCCAAGGCCCACCCGCATCAGAGCGTCCATCTTCTCGCGGATCGACGGGACCGCCTTGAAGAACTCCTGCGCGTCCTCGACCGTCATGTCCAGGACGTCGGCGATGGACTTGCCCTTGAATTTGATCTCCAGCGTTTCCCGGTTGTAGCGGGCTCCCTTACAGGTCTCGCAGGTCACATAGACGTCCGGCAGGAAGTGCATCTCGATCTTGATGACGCCGTCGCCTTGGCATGCCTCGCACCGCCCGCCCTTGACGTTGAAGCTGAAACGCCCGGGCTTGTAGCCGCGGGCCTTGGCTTCCGGCAAACCGGCAAACCAGTCGCGGATGGGCGTGAAGGCCCCGGTGTAGGTTGCAGGGTTCGAGCGCGGGGTCCGCCCGATGGGTCGCTGGTCGATGTCGATCACCTTGTCGAGGTGCTCCAGCCCCTTGATCGTTTCACACGGCGCGGGCGTCTGGCGCGCGCCATTGAGCCGCATCGAGGCCGTCTTGAACAGCGTCTCGATCGTCAGCGTCGACTTGCCGCCGCCCGAGACGCCGGTGACGCAGACGAATTTTCCCAGCGGGAATTCGGCCGTCACGTCTTGCAGATTGTTGCCCGCTGCTTTGACGACGGTCAGGGATTTCTTGTTTCCTTTCCGCCGCTCCGCCGGAATGCTGATCTCGCGCCGCCCGGCCAGATAGTCGCCCGTGATGCTGTTCTTGTTTTTGATGATCTGGGCTGTCGTGCCTTTGGCCACGACCTCACCACCATGCACGCCCGCGCCGGGGCCGATGTCGAAGACATAATCGGCCTCGCGGATCGCTTCCTCGTCATGCTCGACGACGATCACGGTGTTGCCCTGATCGCGAAGGTTCTTGAGAGTTGTCAGCAACCGGTCATTGTCGCGCTGGTGCAGCCCGATAGACGGCTCGTCCAACACATAGAGCACGCCCTGCAGGCCCGAGCCGATCTGGCTGGCCAGCCGGATCCGCTGCGACTCGCCGCCCGACAAGGTGCCCGCGTTGCGGGAAAGCGTCAGGTATTCGAGGCCGACGTTGTTCAGGAACCCGAGCCGTTCGCGGATTTCCTTCAAGATCGCGCTCGCAATCTCGTTTTTTTGGCTGGTCAGATGGTTCGGCGCATCTTCCGCCCAGGCCAGCGCCTCGCGAATGGATTTCTCGACCACCTGACCCACATGCAGACCGCCGATCTTCACGGCCAGCGCCTCCGGTCTCAACCGGTATCCTTCACAGGTGCCGCATGGGCGGTTGTTCTGAAAGCGCTCCAGATCTTCACGGATCCAGCTGGAGTCCGTTGATTTGTAACGTCTTTCCAGGTTCGGGATGATCCCCTCGAATGGCTTCGAGACCGTATAGACCCGCCCCCCCTCGTCGAAGCGGAACGGCACCTCGTCCTCGCCAGATCCATAAAGGATCACCTGCCGCACATGAGCGGGCAGCTCTTTCCAAGGCGCGCGCTTGTCGAATTCGTAGTGCCCTGCCAGCGCGTCGATCACCTGCATGTAATAGGGCGACTTGCCTTTCCGCCAGTTGGCCAGAGCGCCGGTGTCCACCGGAACCAGCGGGCGCGACTGGTCTGGCACCACAAGGCGTTCGTCGAAGAACAGCTCGACCCCCAGACCATCGCAGGAGGGACACGCGCCAAATGGCGCGTTGAAGCTGAAAAGCCGCGGCTCGATTTCGGGGATCGTGAAGCCGCTCACCGGGCAAGCGAAGTTTTCGCTGAACGTCAACCGCTCGGGGTCCTCGTCCTCGGGGACCGCCGTTTCGATATGCGCGATGCCATCGGCCAGGTCCAGCGCCGTCCGGAAGCTGTCGGCCAGCCGCGTTTCGATTCCCTCGCGCACCACGATCCGATCCACCACCACGTCGATGTCATGGCGGAACTTCTTGTCGAGTGTCGGCGGCTCTTCGAGTTCATAGAACTGACCGTCGACTTTGACGCGCTGGAAGCCCTGCTTACGCAGTTCCACGAACTCTTTCCGGTACTC
The DNA here is from genome assembly GCA_030065075.1 of Paracoccaceae bacterium. Lineage (GTDB taxonomy): Bacteria > Pseudomonadota > Alphaproteobacteria > Rhodobacterales > Rhodobacteraceae > JAJDOD01. The sequence continues at coordinate 24,119 of JASJDQ010000013.1, forward strand.
GCCCTTCCGATCGCGGACGATCGGCGCCAGAAGATAGGCGCGCGTCCCTTCTTCCATCGTCATCACGCGGTCGACCATATCCTGCACCTGCTGTGCTTCGATCGGCAGACCGGTTGCGGGCGAATAGGGCGTGCCGGCACGTGCGAACAGCAAGCGCATGTAGTCGTAAATCTCTGTCACCGTGCCGACAGTCGAGCGTGGGTTCTTCGACGTTGTCTTCTGTTCGATGGAAATGGCTGGACTGAGGCCGGAGATGTGATCCACATCCGGTTTCTCCATCATGTCCAGAAACTGCCGCGCATAGGCCGACAGCGATTCGACATAGCGGCGCTGCCCCTCGGCATAAATGGTGTCGAAGGCCAGCGACGACTTCCCCGAGCCGCTGAGCCCGGTGATGACCACCAGCTTGTCGCGGGGAATATCGACGTCGATATTCTTCAAATTGTGCTCGCGCGCGCCGCGCACCTCGATGTTTTTCAGCTCGGCCATGTTTCCACCTGTCTGGGGCCCACAAGACATAGCGGAGATGGCCGCAGTCTCAATGGCGCGATAAGAACATTACCAGAACATTAATGGACCGTCACCCGAATTGTCGCAAATTTCCTGTGGATAAGACTCGGGCGGCCGCTTTGCGCTAATAGAACAGATTGATCACGGCAAGCGAGACGATCAGGAACAGGACCGTCATGATCCCCCCGGCGCGCATGAAGTCGACCACGCGATAGCCGCCGGGACCCATCAGCAGCGCGTTCACCTGATGCGTCGGGATGAGGAAAGAGTTCGACGTCGAAATCGCCACGATCAGCGCAAAGAGCGTCGGGTCTGCCCCGGCACCCAAGGCGATGTTGACGGCCAGCGGAACCAGAAGCACCGTCGCGCCAACGTTCGACATGACCAGGGTGAAGAATGTCGCCAGAAGCGCGACGGCGGTTTGCAGAACCCACATCGGCATCCCGTCCATCACCAGCAAAACCTGATCCGCGATCCAGGCCGCCGTACCCGAGCTTTGCACCGCTTGCCCCAAGGGGATAAGACTGGCCAGAAGAAACACGGTGCTCCAACTGACCGCGTCATAGGCTTCGTCGATGGATAGAACGCGGCTGACGATCATGCCCACCGCGCCCACCAGCAGGCAGAGCGACAGGCGCAGGTCCGAAAACAGCACCAGCGACAGCGCAACCAGAAAGAAAAAGAGCGCCCAAATCACCTTCTTCGGGCGCAAGTCCTCGTGCGGGAAATCCGCCGTCACGATGACATAGTCGCGGTTGCTTTCCAGCCGCGCCAGCGCGTCCCATTGCGTATGGCAAACCAGCGTGTCGCCCGCCTGAAACGGCAGATCCCCATAGTCGCCGGATTGGACGTGGAGCGCCTCGCCGCCCCGATAGATCACCAGGGGCGACAGGCCGGTGGCCTTCCGAAACCACAGCTCCCGCATCGTTTTGCCGATCACGCCGGAGCCCGGCGGGATCACGACCTCGGCGATGCCGGCCTGAGCGGGGCTCAATGTCTCGGCAAAGGTTTCCAACGTCCGGGCCTCGTCCAGCAGAAACGCCTCTTTGAATTCCTCGATGGCCGCGGCATCCGCGATCACGGCCAGTTGCGCCGGGGCTTCGATCACCACGTCCCGCGGGGGCGCCGTATACGTCCGGCCCTGAAAACAGGTGGCGACGATCTGGATCTCGAACGCGCGCTGCAAGTCCCCGATCGTGTGGCCCACCAGCAAACTGCCGTGCGGCACATCGATCTCGTGGATAACACCGTCCAACCCGTAGGTTTGATTGAAATAGTTGAGCGTCGATTGCATTCCCGCCTCGCTCCGCTCGACGGTCGGCAGGACGAAACGTCCGAAGATGACGAAGTACAAGAGGCCGGAAAGCACCAGCGCGATCCCGATGGGCGTGACCGAAAACAGTGAAAACGGCGCCATCTGCGTGTCGGTCGGCAAGGTTTCATTGATCGACAGCAGCAGATCGTTCAGCAGGATCAGCGGCGAGGAACCGACCATCGTCATGGTCCCACCGAGTATGGCGCAAAACCCCATGGGCATCAGCAGCCGCGACATAGGCAGCCCGGTACGGGTCGATACCCGGCTGACCACCGGCAGGAACAAAGCGGCCGCGCCGACGTTCTGCATGAAGCTCGAAATCACACCGACGGTGCTGGAAATCAGCACAATGATCCGCGTCTCGGTCGCGCCGCCCACCCGCGTGATCCAGGCTGCCACAGTGGACATAACCCCCGTTCGGTCCAACCCCGCCCCGATCACCATGACAGCGATGATCGAGATCACCGCGTTCGAGGCAAAGCCGCTGAACAGGTTGCGCGTATCGACCAGGTTCTCCAATCCGGGCACCGCCGTCAGCAGGCCCAGCGTCACCATGATCAGGATCGCGGCCACATCCACGCGAACCACTTCTGAAACGAAAAGAACGATCGTCACGGCCAAGAGGGCAAGGACAACTGCCATCTCGAACGTCAGCCCCAGTGCCTCCATGCGCGCTCCTGCCCTTATCGTTCCGACCGTTCTAGCGAACTTGCCAGTTGAAAGCGAGGTTCAGAGCGCATTGATCCGTGACGGCCACTTCAGCACGGAAGCCACAGCCATGACCAGAGGCGAGCGAGGGCTCCGCATACCGGCCGCACTCATTAGGTAAGGGTAGCGCCAAAGCGGCCCGTCAGCCTCATCTGTTGGCGCAAGCGGGCGGGCCGATGGACATCACGAAAGCGCCCGTGCAAAGACCGGGCGCTTTCCTTCTAGGCCGACTTGGCTTGTTCAGGTGTTCTCGGACTTGCGGCGCCGTACAAGGGCCAGGCCCCCAAGGGCGCCCATCAGCAAAAACCCTGCGGCGGGAAGCGGTACTTCTGAAACCGAACCATTCGACTCGGTTTCCTCGGACACCATATTTTCAACGAACTTGCCGACTTGAGGCGTCAACGCCAACTTCATCTTGCCGTTGCGTTTCATCCGTTTGATGTTCAACACCCGAACACCGTTTCGAATGCCGGCGATATCTGCGAAGAAGGCACGCTTTTCGAGGTCGATCCTGATGTTCTGAAGCGAGATCATCTGGTCGCCGTATCCGATCGAAAAGCCGCTACCAGCGTGACTGATCACCGAGCCGTCCTTGCCGGAAATGCCAAACTTCAGAACTGTGCCGCGGCGCTTGTTCCGAACTTTCGTCGATCCCGTCGCCCTTATGTCGTACCCCTCAGTGCCAAGGACAAGCTTCGTATGGCCATAAGCCATGTTCAGCTTTCCCCGCAGGATATCTACTGTCGCTGCCTCTGCCACCATTGTCGACACAGCCAGTACAGCCGCCGCCAACACTGATTTTATCATTATAGACATTTTTACATCTTCCACATCCACACGCCCGTTAATTAACAGGCTTGCGGTGGGACCTCTAGGGAAAAACTGCACAAAGATAGTTTGTTTCCATATTTCACCCGGTTGTCGTTACAGAATAGCCACTGTTGCCGTATGGCAAGTTAATTTACTGTTAATGAACAATATTGCGAGTTCTTGTTTTACTGTTGCCGCAACAGAAACCTGCTTCCGGGTGAATTCGCGCATCTCGTTGTGCAGATATTCTGCAGAAAACCCGAGGAAATCACGACTTTACATTCTCCAACACGCCGAATGCCGCGAACGAGCGGCAAACGACAGGTCTATGGGACGGCGGGCGGGGCGATGCCGCCATTGGCGGCAAGCGGCGCCCGTCCGGACCGAAAATCACTAGATGTGGATCACGCGATCATAGGCGTCGAGCACGCTTTCATGCATCATCTCGGACAGCGTCGGATGCGGGAAAACCGTTTCCATCAGGTCTTCCTCGGTGGTCTCCAATTGACGGCCGACCACATAGCCCTGGATCAACTCGGTCACTTCCGCGCCAACCATATGGGCCCCCAGTAACTCGCCGGTCTTTTCGTCGAACACTGTCTTGACCATGCCTTCCGGCTCGCCCAGCGCGATCGCCTTGCCGTTGCCGATGAAGGGGAAGCGGCC
>JASJDQ010000176.1 GCA_030065075.1 Paracoccaceae bacterium
ACCGTCATCACGATCCACAACATCGCCTTTCAGGGCAACTTCGCGCCGTCCACCATGGGAGAGCTCGGCCTCGACCCAGCCGGTTTTACCCGCGAAGGGTTTGAGTATTTCGGCCAGATCAGCTTTCTCAAAGGGGGGTTGAAAGCGGCCGATCAGATCACAACGGTCAGCCCGACCTATGCGCGCGAACTCATGACACCGGAATTCGGCATGGGGCTTGAAGGCGTTCTGGCGGCGCGCAGGGCCGACTTCTCAGGCATTCTCAACGGTGTTGACACCAACGTATGGGATCCGGCGACGGACCCGGCACTGGCGAAAACCTACACCAGTCGCACGCTGGCCAGGAAAGCCGAAAACAAGCGGGCGGTGCTGGACAGATTTGGCCTCGACTCCGACATGTCGACACCCTTGTTTTCCGTGATCAGCCGCCTCACGCCGCAAAAAGGCCTGGACCTGGCGTTGCAAGCGCTCCCGGGCACCCTCGAAAAAGGGGCGCGCTTCGCGCTTTTGGGCTCCGGCGATCCGGAACTGGAACGCGGTTTCCTGGACTTGGCCACCCGCTTTCCCGACGCGGTTGGCGTTGAAATCGGATTTGACGAAGACCTCGCGCATCTGATGCAGGCCGGCGCAGACGCGACGCTGGTCCCGTCCCGGTTTGAACCCTGCGGTCTGACGCAACTTTGCGCCATGCGATATGGCACTTTGCCAATCGTTTCGATCACAGGTGGGCTGGCCGACACGGTGATCGACGCCAACGAAGCCGCATTGGCCGCGGGATGCGCGACCGGGTTTCAATTCGCCCCCACGACCGTCGAAAAGCTGAGCGAAGCGCTCGACCGGGCCATGGCGCTATATGTCGACACCAAGGCCTGGCAAAAGGCCCAACGCAACGCGATGAAGCACCCGGTGGGATGGGAAAGATCTGCTGAACGAATGGCGAGCCTCTATAAGGCCTCGGTGGAGCAGTAGGACCGAATGCACGACGCGGCGCCCATTCTCAGCATTGCAGCCGGAGATCACACTCGCCTGGGTGCGGTCCCCGACCAACATGGCGTGAATTTCGCGGTCTTTTCCGAGAACGCCACCAAGATCGAGCTCTGCCTTTTCAGCCCCGATGGCCAGCGTGAGATTGCGCGCCTCGCCCTGCCGGATCGTACGGGCGCCGTCTGGCACGGTTTCGTCCTGGGGCTGAAGCCGGGCGCGCTTTACGGATATCGGGCGCACGGATCGTATGACCCGGACCACGGGCACCGGTTCAATCCGAACAAATTGCTGGCAGACCCCTACGCCCGGTCATTTCACGGCAAATGGACCGCGGCTGCCGAGACACTTGGATATGATCCACGCCAGCATGACGACGGACCGTGTTCGATCGACAGCGCTCCGTTCGTGCCGAAATCCGTTGTGCCGCCGCACGAAACCCCTTGGGATGGCGCGCCCTCGCCGAGACGGCCCTGGCCGGAAACGGTGATTTATGAGGCCCATGTGAAAGGGCTCACAAAGGCGCATCCCGGCGTGCCCGAGAACCTGCGCGGCACATACGAAGCACTGGGCTGCGATGCGATCATCGAGCATCTGCAACAGATTGGGGTAACGGCCCTCGAACTTCTGCCGGTGCATACGTTTCTGGACGACGGTTTTCTGGTCGAGCGTGGATTGACCAACTACTGGGGATACAACAGCATCGGGTATTTCGCGCTTGAGCCGCGCTATTTCGGACCGGACGGTGCCGAGGGGTTCCGCAGGGCCGTCGATCGTCTTCACGGGGCCGGGATCGAGGTCATTCTGGACGTCGTCTACAACCACACGGCGGAAGGGGATCACCGGGGGCCGACCTTGTCTTTCCGGGGGCTCGACAACGCTGCGTATTATCAACTCCAGGCCAATCAAGCCCGGTATTTCGTGAACGACAGCGGGTGCGGGAACACGGTTGCCGTCAACCGTCCTTTCGTCCTCCGTATGGTGCTGGATTCTTTGCGGTATTGGGTCACTGTCATGGGGATCGACGGGTTCCGCTTCGATCTGGCCACAACGCTTGGCCGCGAGCCAAACGGATTCGATCTGTACAGCGGCTTTTTCGACGCGATCCGCCAAGACCCTGTTCTCAACAGGTGCAAGATGATTGCCGAGCCGTGGGACATCGGTCCGGGTGGTTACCAGTTGGGCGGATTTCCGGCGGACTGGGCGGAATGGAATGACAGGTTCCGCGACACCACCCGCAAGTTCTGGCGGGGCGACGCCCACGCCGCCCAAGAGCTTGCAGGCAGCCTTATGGGCACAGCGTCGGTATTCGATCACTCGGGTCGCAAACCATTCAGTTCGATCAATTTCGTGGCCGCCCACGACGGCTTTACCCTGGCTGACGTGACCCGCTACCGCGAGAAACACAATGAAGCTAATGGCGAGAGCAACGGGGACGGGCACGGCCACAACTTCTCGGACAATTGCGGGGTAGAGGGTGACACGAAAGATCCGTCGGTCCTGTCACGGCGCGCGCAGCGGGTTCGCAACCTTTTGGCCACCGTATTCCTGTCGCAAGGCACGCCGATGTTGCAGGCCGGGGACGAGATGGGGCGCACCCAGCGTGGCAACAACAATACCTACTGCCAAGACAACGAAACCAGTTGGATGAATTGGGCCGAAAGCGACTCCGATCTTCTGGACTTCACCCGAAAGCTTGCGGCGTTGCGGCGCGATCACCCGGTGCTGCGGCAGAATCATTACCTGCATGGTCAACTTCGCGAAGACGGGCATCCGGATGTCGCGTGGTCCGACCTCGATGGCGGTGCGTTGAACTGGCGTGACCCGTCGCTCGACGGGTTCTGCTTGCTTCTTCGCGGCGCTGCCGAGACGCAAACCTCGGCGTCTGGCTGCGCGCTGATCGTGATCAATGGCGGCCCGGAGGAGCACAAGCGCGTCGTTCTGCCCGATCCCGGGCCGGGCCTGCGTTGGGAGCGCAAACTCGACACTGCCGCGCCAAGCGCACGGGCTGCGTCGGTTGCAGGTCGCAAGTCGCAACCGATCGCGGCCCATTCGATTGTCGTCTTTGTCGGTGCCGAGGCAGCGCCGTGACCGACGCAGTTGCCGACCTTTGCGCCCACCTGGGCGTACAAGCCGCCTATCGCGGCTTTGACGGGCAGACAATCGACGTCTCGCCTGACACCAGGCTTTCCATGCTGCACGCGCTAGGGCTGGAGGTCCGCACTGACGCCGAGGCGCGGTCGATTCTGAATGGCTTGCGTGCCGAGGACGCGCGGCGCCCATTGCCCCCGGAAGTGGTCGTAATCGCGGGCCAGCCTAGTCAATTGACCTTGGCGCATGCGGCCGATTGGGCGCTGGTGTCCGAAGGGTCCGGCGAAATCCTCGCCGACGGTTTCGACTCGGACCGCATCTGCCTTCCGGCTGCCCCTTTGGGCATCCATCGTCTGCAACTTCGCAGCAGCAAGGCTGAGTTCACGACATGGGTGCTCGCTCGTCCCGCGAAGGCCGTGCAATTGTCCGATGTTCTTCCAGCACCGCGAATCTGGGGGGTCTCCGCAGCACTCTACGGTTTGACGGATGGGGCAGCGGCGCCGATCGGAACCTACGATCTTCTCGGTGCGTATGCTGCCCAAATGGCGCGCCACGGGGCTGACTTTCTTGGGATCAATCCGGTTCACGCCATGGGCGACGTGCGTCCTGACGACGTGGTAAGCCCATATTCGCCTAGTCATCGTGAATTTCTGAACACGTGGCATTGCGCCGGAAACACCGGGACAACCAGAGGCGACAAGGACTTGATCGACTATCCGGCGGCCCTGCGGGACAACCGCCAAGCTCTGGATGCCCAATTTGCGGCCTTTCGATCTTTGCCGGACTGCCATCCGCAGAAGCGGGAATTCGCGGCCTTTTCAGAGCGCGCCGGAGCCCCGCTTCACGACTTCGCGGTGTTCGAAGCGATTGCGGCCTTGCACGGCGGGGATTGGAGACAGTGGCCAGCCCGGTACCGTGACAAGGATGCGGATGCACTCGCCGCGCTCGACGCAGCGCATCCCGAGGCCATCACGCGCACCAAATGGGCGCAATGGCAGGCGGAGATGCGACTCGGTCAGGCGCAACAGACGGCGCGCGCGGCAGGCATGCGGATTGGCCTGTTCCTCGATCTGGCCGTCGGGCCACGTCTTGCTGGGGCAGAGACATGGGTCAGAAACTCCACTTTGGTCACGACGGCCACTTTGGGGGCGCCGCCCGATCCGCTGGGGCCAAGCGGTCAAAGCTGGGGGCTTGCGCCGCAATCGCCGCTCAAGATGCGTGCGGACGGGTATGCGGGGTTCGCGCGTCTCTTGCGCGCGAACATGCGCCACGCGGGCATGCTGCGCGTGGATCATATTCTTGGCCTTATGCGCAGCTTCTGGCTTCCGGACGGCTGTTCCGAAGGTGCTTATGTGAGCTATCCGTTTGATGCACTTCTGGCCGTCGTCGCGATCGAAAGTGCACGCAGCGGCACCATCGTTGTCGGCGAAGATCTGGGACTTGTGCCCGCAGGCCTGCGCGAAAAGCTTTCGGCATCGGGCATCTACGGTCTGGACGTGCTACAATTCATGCGAACCGACACGGGTGCCTTCGTCGATCCAACAGAAATGCGTCAACTCGCCGTCGGCACTTTTGCGACGCACGACACGCCGACGATCGCCGGCTATTTCGCAGCCGAAGACGTGCGCACCCGGCATCAACTCGGGGAAATTGATGCTGAAACGCTGCGCTTGGCGATCGCGGATCGTCAGCGCGCAAAGCACAGCCTGGCTTCGCCGGACCCAGTCACCGACATTCACCGTCGCCTCGCCAAATCCAACGCCAGCATGGTCGCGATTCAGCTCGATGATCTTGCGAAGCGCGTCTCGCAACAGAACCTGCCTGGCACAGTCGACACTTATCCGAACTGGCGCCGAAAAGCGCCATTCACCTTTAACGAGATCGAACGGTCTCAAGCCTTCGCATCACTGGCATCCGACATGCGGGCGCAGGGCCGGTCAAACTCGAACCACATGGAAACGGAAAATGAACTTCAAGACTGTTCAGACCAAACCCATTGACGGGCAAAAGCCTGGCACGTCCGGCTTGCGCAAGAAAACGTCCGTCTTTCGCCAGCCGGGGTATCTGGAAAACTTCGTGCAGAGCATTTTTGACGGTACCGGCGGCGCTGCCGGAAAGACCTATGTTCTGGGTGGTGATGGCCGGTTCTTCAACACCGACGCGATCGGGATCATCATCCGTATGGCCGCGGCGAACGGCGCCGCGAGGCTGATCGTCGGGCAAGGTGGCATCCTGTCGACACCGGCGGCATCCAACCTGATCCGCAAGTATGGGACCGACGGCGGCATCATCCTGTCGGCAAGCCACAACCCCGGCGGCGAGAACGGGGATTTCGGCGTCAAGTTCAACGCCGCGAACGGTGGCCCGGCCCCGGAAAAGCTGACCGACGCGATCCACAAAGAGACGACAAGGATCGCTCAGTACAAGATAGCCGAAGACGATATCGGCGATATCGGCAAAATCGGTAGCTTCACGGTCGGGTCTACTCAGGTCGACGTGGTGGATCCCGTGGATGACTACGAAGCGTTGATGCAGGATCTGTTCGATTTCGACGCCATCCGCGCCCTTTTCGCCGGCGGTTTCCGCATGTGCTTTGACGCAATGCACGCGGTTACCGGGCCTTATGCCAAGCGCATTCTCGAAGGCAGCCTCGGGGCGTCTGAAGGCTCGGTTATCAACGCCGTCCCGTCGCCCGATTTCGGCGGTGGGCATCCCGATCCGAACCCGGTCTGGGCCAAGGAAGTGGTCGAGACAATGGAAGGCCCCGATGCGCCGGACTTCGGCGCGGCCTCCGATGGTGATGGCGACCGGAACATGATCATGGGCCGGAGCGCATTCGTCTCGCCCTCCGACAGCCTCGCCTTGCTGACGGCCTATGCACATCTGGCCCCGGCTTATTCGGGCAAACTGTCCGGCGTCGCCCGGTCCATGCCCACAAGCCGTGCGGTCGATCTGGTCGCCGAACGGCTGGGAATCCCCTGTTTCGAGACGCCGACCGGCTGGAAGTTCTTCGGTAACCTGCTGGATGCGGGAATGGCCACGCTTTGCGGCGAAGAAAGCGCGGGCACAGGTTCGGACCATATCCGAGAGAAAGATGGGCTTTGGGCGGTTCTGCTTTGGCTGAATATCCTCGCAAGGGATGGGCGCGATATCGTGCAGTTGCGCGCAGATCATTGGCGGAGTTTCGGACGGAACTACTATTCGCGACACGACTACGAGGAAATCCCGACCGAGGACGCGAACGCCCTGATGAGCGGCCTCAGGGCAAAGCTGCCACAGCTTCCGGGCACGACGGTTGCAGGACTGCAGGTTAGCGCGGCAGACGACTTCGCCTACCTCGATCCGGTTGACCAGAGCCTGACAGAAGCACAGGGCGTGCGCATCACCTTCACGGACGGATCGCGCGTGGTGCTGCGATTGTCAGGTACGGGCACGCAAGGAGCCACTTTGCGGGTCTATCTGGAACGGTTCGTTGACAGCGGCGGCGATCACGCTCAGGACGTGCAGGCAGCGCTGGCTCCGGTGATCGAAGCGGCGGAGCAACTGGCACAGATTGCAAAGCACACAGGCCGGAGCACGGCGGACGTTATCACCTAGGCGTTTGCCAAAACTCGCAGGACAACAACCTTGGCGGACAGCATCATGAAAGACATCACACAAACAGGCGCGCTCGCGGAGGCCATCGAATTTCACCTTGCCCACACGGTTGGCAAGACCGCGGAAGCCGCGTCAATCACGGATTTTCGCCTGGCTCTGTCGCGTGCGGTGCGGGACCGGGTGGTTGAACCCTGGTTTGACGCAACACATCGAACCTACGCCAAGGACCGCAAACGGGTCTACTATCTGTCGATGGAGTTTCTTCTGGGCCGGATCCTTGAAGACGCCATCAACAATCTGGGGCTCGAGGATCAGGCAATCGAGGCACTGGCGGCCTATGGCGTCAGCCTTGTGGATGTCGTCGGCGATGAGCCTGACGCTGCGCTTGGAAACGGCGGATTGGGCCGCCTGGCCGCCTGTTTCCTCGACAGTCTGTCCTGCATGGGCATCCCGGCCTACGGTTACGGTATCCGCTATGACCATGGGCTCTTCCGGCAATCGTTCGACGATGGCCGCCAGGTCGAAATGGCGGAAGAATGGCTGCGTCATCAGCACAATTGGGAGTTCGAGCGGGCAGAGTGTGTCTACGACATCGGCTTTGGCGGGGACGTTACCGAAACCGGGAACCGTGCGGTTTGGACGCCCGCCGATGTGGTGATGGCGCAGGCCTATGACACACCGATCCCCGGATGGCGGGCGCGTTGGACCAACACGTTGCGGCTCTGGTCCGCCAAGCCCAAGCTCGTCTTCGACCTCGATCCGTTCAATCGCGGTGATTTCATGCAGGCCGCTGCCCCCGAGGTGCTGGCCGAAACGATTTCCCGCGTTCTGTACCCCGACGACAGCACCGACATCGGAAAACAGTTGCGCCTGAAGCAGGAGTTCTTCTTCACCTCCGCCTCGCTGCAGGACCTGATGCGCCGGTTTCTTGCACATAACGGGGATCTGCGTGCCTTGCCGTCCAAGGTCGCAATCCAGATGAACGACACGCACCCCGCCATTGCCGGGCCAGAGTTGGTCCGACAACTGACCGACCTGCACGGTCTGGACTTTGACGAGGCGTTCGACATCGCCCAAAGCACCTTGCACTACACCAACCACACGCTTTTGCCCGAGGCGCTTGAAGCGTGGGACGTGGCCTTGATGGGCGAAGTGCTGCCGCGGCACATGCAATTGATCGAGCGGATAGATGACCGGCTGGCGCGCGACGTAAAGGCGTCCCGGACCGATGCAAATACCCGGATCGTCAAGGACGGAGAGGTGAACATGGGAACGCTCGCCTTTACTTGCGCCCGAAAGGTCAACGGTGTGTCGGCGTTGCACACGGTTCTGATGAAACAGACCGTCTTCAAGGACCTGCACGCCGTCTACCCCGATCGTATCCTCAACCAGACCAATGGCGTGACGCCGCGCCGCTGGGTCTATGGATGCAACCCCGGCCTGCGCCATCTGCTCAACGATACGATCGGCACCGGCTGGGTCAACGATCTGCAGCAGATTGAACAGCTTGCGCCTTTGGCTGAGCAGGCAGAATTTCGCAATAAATTCATGGTGGTAAAGCAGCGGAACAAGGAACGGTTGGTCGATTGGGTGTTCGAGACCATGGGATTGAGAATCTCGCCCGACGCCATGTTCGATGTTCAGATCAAACGCATCCACGAATACAAGCGCCAGCTGATGAACGCTCTGGAAACGGCCGCATTGGCCAATGCCATCCGCCGTGACCCGGATGCTGCATGGACGCCGCGCGTCAAGTTCTTCGGCGGCAAGGCGGCGCCCGCCTATATCGACGCCAAGAACATCATTCGGTTGATCAACGACATCGCCAAATCGATCAACGATGATCCGGTTATCGGTGACCGGCTGAAGGTCGTCTACCCGCCCAACTACAATGTCTCGATGGCCGAGATCCTGATCCCGGCAGCGGATCTGTCCGAGCAGATCTCCACCGCGGGCAAAGAGGCCTCGGGAACCGGCAACATGAAATTTGCGCTGAATGGCGCGGTCACCATCGGCACTCTAGACGGGGCGAACGTGGAAATCCGCGACCATGTGGGGGACGAAAACATCTATATCTTCGGCATGACCGCGGATCAGGTGCAGGCCGCACGTAACGGGTACGTGACGCAGGATTACATCGATCAAAGCCCGGTCCTGAGCGAGGTGATCGACCAGATCCGGACAGGTTTCTTTTCACCAAGCGATCCGACGCGCCACTTGCCCGTGCTCGAAAAGCTCCTGCGCGACGACTTCTTCATGGTCGCCGCAGACTTCGATGCTTATTGGAAGGCGCAACGCGAAGCGGATCGCGGCTTTGCCGATCGCGATGGATGGGCCCGCATGGCCGTCCTGAACACCGCGCGTTCCGGCTGGTTCTCATCCGACCGCACCATTCAGGGCTACGC
>JASJDQ010000177.1 GCA_030065075.1 Paracoccaceae bacterium
CCGTCGACACCGACGGCTCGGGCTTCGCCTCGCTCGCCGAACTGCAGCGCGTCTACCCGGGCACCACGGCGAATGACCTCCGCGTCTTCGACCAGAACCGCGACGGCCGTATCTCGTTCAACGAGTTCTACGCGCCCCTCGCCGTCGAAACGCTCGGCAAGAACAAGTAAGGCGTCTCAAGCATGAATTGGCGGCCATCCCACTCCGGGGTGGCCGTTTTTTTCTTGCCAAATGTTTATGCTTTGTTCACATTTGACCCATGCCCGACGATCACGCCCTATCGCTCAAGCCTGGCCAGTTGCTGGCCCGCGGCGTTTGCCGTCACCTCGCGGCCTTGGACTTCGTGAGCGTCGAGGAATTGATCCCGACCACTGGTCTGCGTGTCGACGTCATGGCGCTGGGGCCGAAGGGCGAGATTTGGGTGATCGAGTGCAAGTCGAGCCGCGCGGATTTTCAGTCGGACAGCAAGTGGCAGGGCTATTTGGAGTGGTGTGACCGGTATTTCTGGGCAGTGGACGAAGCGTTTCCGACCGACCTTTTGCCGCAGGAAACCGGGCTCCTGATCGCAGATGCTTACGACGCCGAAATCCTGCGTATGGGACCTGAACAGAAACTGGCGCCTGCACGCCGGAAAGCCATCGTGCAGAAATTCGCGCGCCATGCCGCGAACCGGTGGCACGTGGCCCGCGATCCGGGCTTTGCGCTGACGTTCAATTAGGATTTGCGGGGTGTTCCGTCGCCCTTCAAGGCAGACGCCCGGGCCCGTGCGGCGGCGGCCCGTATTTCATCGGCGATTTCTTCCGCCTCGTCGGGATCGAAGTCCATCGGGATCTCGACGCCCGCAGCTTCGACGAAGATCCTCACCATGCCAAGCGATGTCGGACCGATCTGCAGGTTTGCCGTCACGTCGCTTTCACTGTCGATGCCCATGGGCCTGTCCTTTTCGAAGCTTTCAGAGACCCTTTAGGGGGCCGCGTTTGTCTTGACAATAAGGACGCTTGGTCCGATGCCCAAGAGAACAGGAGGACAAGCCCCATGAACAAGCCGTCCACGCCCAGCACATCCGAAACCTTCGCCGCCTTCGATTGGCGCGATCCGTTCTTCCTTGACGCCGAGTTGTCCGAAGAAGAGCGCATGATCCGTGACGCTGCGGCGGCATTTGCCAGTGCCGAACTTCTGCCGCGCGTTGAAGAGATGTACCTGAACGAAACCGAAGACCCTGAGATTTTCCGTCTGATGGGCGAGACGGGCCTTTTGGGGGTGACGATCCCGGAGGCCTATGGTGGTGTCGGCGCCTCTTACGTTTCCTATGGGCTTGTGGCGCGCGAGATCGAGCGCGTCGACAGCGGCTTTCGCTCGATGGCGTCGGTCCAATCCTCGCTGGTGATGCATCCGATCCATGCCTTCGGGACGGAAGAGCAGAAGCAAAAGTACCTGCCGGGACTGGCGCGCGGCGAGTTGATCGGCTGCTTCGGCCTGACCGAGGCCGAGGCCGGGTCCGATCCGGCGGGCATGAAGACTGTCGCCGAGGCGATAGAGGGCGGCTATCGGCTGACCGGGTCCAAGATGTGGATCTCGAACTCCCCCATAGCGGATGTCTTCGTGGTTTGGGCCAAGTCCGAGGCCCATGGCGGTAAGATCCGCGGCTTCGTGCTGGAAAAGGGCATGGCTGGGCTCTCGGCGCCCAAGATCGGCGGCAAGCTGTCCTTGCGGGCCTCGGTCACGGGCGAGATTGTGATGGAGGGGGTCGAGGTCGGCGAAGACGCGCTGCTGCCAGGGGCGGAAGGGCTCAAGGGGCCGTTTTCCTGTCTCAACCGCGCCCGATACGGAATTGCTTGGGGCGTGATGGGCGCCGCAGAGGATTGCTGGTTCCGTGCGCGCGACTATGGCATGGACCGGAAGCAATTCGGCCGCCCTCTGGCGGCGACGCAGCTTTTCCAGAAGAAACTGGCGGATATGCAGACCGAAATCGCGCTTGGCCTGCAAGGCGCACTTCGCGTCGGGCGGCTGCTCGACGAGGGCCGCTATGCGCCCGAGATGAGTTCCATCGTCAAGCGGAACAATTGCGGCAAGGCGTTGGAGATCGCACGCATGGCCCGCGACATGCACGGCGGCAACGGCATCCAGGCGGGGTATCATGTGATGCGGCATGCGCAGAACCTGGAGACTGTGAACACCTATGAAGGCACCCATGATGTGCATGCGCTGATCCTGGGTCGAGCGCAGACCGGCTTGCAGGCGTTTTTCTGATGAGGTCTTGCGCCGACTTCGTCGTCGCGGAGGGCGCGTCCCCTTCGGGACGCGCCCGAGAAGCGTATTTGCGGCAAGATGAAGAGGCATGAGCGCGCCGCTTGAAGGGCTGCGCGTGCTGGAACTGGCGCGCGTGCTGGCCGGGCCCTGGGCCGGACAATTGCTGGCGGATTTGGGCGCGGAAGTGATCAAGGTCGAAGCGCCCGCAGGCGATGATACGCGCGCCTGGGGGCCACCCTTCGTGGAAAAAGAAAGCGACCGCTCGGCGGCGTACTTTTATGGCACGAACCGGGGCAAATCGAGCGTCGTCGCGGACCTGCGGTCGCCAGACGATCTGTTAAAAGTCAAAGCTTTGGCCGCTGAAGCGGATGTCATCATCGAGAACTTCAAGCTGGGTGGTCTGGCGAAGTTCGGCCTGGATTACGAGAAGCTTCGCGAGGCGAACCCGGGCGTTGTCTACTGTTCGATCACCGGGTTCGGGCAGACCGGTCCCCGGGCGGATGAGCCGGGTTACGACTTGCTGATCCAGGCCATGTCGGGGGTCATGGATATCACAGGTGCAGCGGACGGCCCGCCCATGAAGATGGGTGTCGCCTTCGCCGATATCTTCAGCGGGCTTTATGCCGGCATCGGCATTCAGGCCGCACTGGCGGAGCGGCAGGTTTCGGGCGTGGGCCAGCACATCGACATCTCTCTCTTCGATTGCATGACCGGGGTGCTGGCCAACCAGGCGCAGAACCTTTTCGCCACGGGCAAAAGCCCGAAGCGCAAGGGCAATGCGCATCCGAACCTGACGCCCTACGAAGCGTTCGAGGCCGCCGATGGCCATATCGTCATCGCGGTTGGCAATGACGGGCAGTTTCGGGCCTTGGCTGGCGTTCTGGAGCGGCCCGAACTGGCGGGCGACCCGGACTTCGCGACGAACAAGGCGCGGCTGGCGCACCGCGACACGCTGCATGACCGGTTGCAGGCCGCGATTGGTGCATGGGGTCGGGAGGACCTGTTCAAGGCTTTGAAGCGCGCGGGCGTCCCGGCGGGGCCGATCAACGATTTGCACGCAGCGTTAACCGATCCTCAACTTCAAGCTAGGGAAATGGTCATCGCGCCGGACGGCGACCAGGGGCTTAGAACGCCGCTTGTTTTTTCGCGTTCGACGCTCAAGATCGAAAAGGGCGTGCCGGCCTTGGGCGAAACGCCCCTTGCAGCCGCAGAATGGAGCACGCGATGAACGAGACACCAAAGATCCCGAACGATCTGGACAGCTTCTGGATGCCATTCACCTCGTCGCGCGCATTCAAGGCCCATCCCCGGCTGCACGTTGGTGCCAAGGGCTGCTACTACACCGGTGCCGACGGCAAGGAGCGGATCGACGGCACGGGCGGGCTTTGGTGCTGCAATGCGGGTCACGGCCATCCGCGGATCACCGAAGCCATCCAGAGACAGGCGGCCGCGCTCGACTTTGCGCACAGCTTCGGGCAAGGCCACCCGATTGCCTTCGAAGCCGCCTCGCGATTGGTTGATCTGGCGCGCGGTTTCGATCAGGTGTTTCTGACAAACTCCGGCTCGGAAGCCGTTGATACGGCAATGAAAATTGCGCTTGCCTATCATGCCGCAAGGGGTGAGGGGACACGGCGCATTCTGGTCGGACGGCAGAAGGCGTATCACGGCATCAATTTTGGCGGCCTCTCGGTGGGCGGTATTGGCCTCAACAAGGGGCAGTTCGGCACGCTGTACCCTGCGGCGCTGCATTTGCGGCACACGAACTTGCCCGAGAACGCCTTCGCAAAAGGCCAGCCCGAAACAGGCGCGCATCTGGCCGGTGACCTGCAAGAGATCGTCGACACCCATGGCGCGCACCGTGTGGCCGCGGTGATCGTCGAGCCGGTCTCGGGGGCAGGTGGGGTCTTCCCGCCTCCGAAGGGATATCTCGAGCGGCTCCGCGAGATTTGCGACACGCACGGCATCCTCCTGATCTTCGACGAGGTGATCACTGGCTTCGGGCGGATGGGCACGGCCTTTGCGTATCAGCATTTTGGCGTAACGCCTGACCTGATCACGGCGGCCAAGGGCATGACGAACGCCACGGTGCCCATGGGCGGCGTCTTTGCGCGGTCCGGACTGCGCGATGCGTTCATGGAAGGGCCGGAGACTATGCCGGACCTCTTTCACGGCTATACCTATTCCGGTCACCCTTTGGCGGCAGCGGCCTGCATCGCGACGCTGGATGTCTATCGCGACGAGCGCGTCTTCGAGAAAGCCGCCGCAATGGCCGGCCCTTGGGAAGAGATGTTGCACGGGCTGAAGGGCTTGCCCAATGTGGTGAGCATCCGAAACGCCGGGCTGACGGGCGCAGTCGAACTGGCGAAAGACGGCGATGTCGGAGCAGCAGGCCGCGCGGCCTATGCCTCGCTTTGGGACAAGGGCCTGATCGTCCGCCCCATCGGCGACAGCCTTGCCATGTCGCCGCCCTTGGTGATTGACCAAGAAATCATTTCAACGATCGGGGAATTGCTGCGCGAGTACCTGGCGGCCCGATGAATTGCGGCATGCGCCTGTCGGGGCCGGCCGCGTTTCACCGGATAACGGCAGGACCTTGATAAATATCAATCTCAAAACCTCTTGGTTCGCCATCTTGGCGAGAGTGCAAGGGAGGCTATGGGAATGGCTCATTCGAAGATTTACAGTGTCTGTGCAGCTTCAATTTTCATCTTTTCATCCTCGTCGTTTGCTTTGGCGCAGGAAGGCGCAGGTTTCGAACCCGTTGCGACCGAGTTCATCAACTCGTGCGCGTCATGTCACGGAGCCGATGGCAAGGGCGCCGGGTTTCTCACCCGCGTCTTCAGAGGCGTGGACCCCGGCGACCTGACGCAACTCGCAGCAAACAACGACGGAAAGTTCCCGTTCGAACGCGTTTTCGAGGTGATCGACGGGCGTGCCGAGGTGGCGGCACACGGAGACCGGAAAATGCCGGTCTGGGGCGACCGCTATTGGGAAACCGCCATGACGGACTTCGGACCCGACGAATTGAACCGGCAACGGGCGCGATCCCGGGTTCTGGAAGTGACCTACTACCTTCAGTCGATTCAAGAGTAGCCGTCTTGGAATACGCGCCATTGACTGGCCGATAACCAAGCCGGAGGCCTTAGCTCTATTCGCCGCCTTACCGGATCAACTGGGGCCGGTACCGGATCCGCTTTGCCTCGCTGGGCAGGTGGCGGTTCAGACGCCGATTAATCAGCGAAAACAGTCCGATGACCGAAAGCGTCAGCAGGATGAAGTAGCCTGCCACAATGGGATAGGGCACGAACGGATTGAAGGTCTTGTCGGCGAAGTAGTTCGCGTAATAAAGCGCGTCGCCCCTTTGCTGCCATGCCGGAAAGCCGGAAAAGAATACCAGCGTCGTGGCGTGGAACAGGAAAATGGCCTCGTTCGTGTAGGCGGGCCAGGCCAGCCGCAGCATGGTCGGCCACGTGATGCGGCGGAACTTCTGCCAGCCGGTCAGGCCGTAGGCCTCCGCCGCCTCGAGATCACCCTTCGGCACCGAGCCGAGCGCGCCATAAAAGATCTCCGCCGAATAGGCGGCGGTGTTCAGGAACAGAACGAACAACGCGCCCGCCCAGGCGCGCGTCAGCCAACGGGTCTCGGCGGTGAGGCCGAAGATCTCGATCCCCTCGCGCGGCAAGAGAACGAAAAGCTGATAGGCGAAGAAGAACTGGATGAAGAGCGGCGAGCCACGGAAGACGAAGACGAACCATTCGCACGGCTTCCGGATCAAAGGGTTCCGGGCGGCCTTGCCCAAAGCCACTGCGGTTGCCAGAAAAAACCCAGCGGCCAGTGCGATTGCGCCGAAATAGATGTTCCAGAGAAGCCCCGAGCCGATCAGCGTGAACTGTTGGCAAAGCGTGAAGTCCTCTCGCGGCAGAAGCCGTTCGCCAAACCCGATGGATCGGAAAGCGTAAGCGCTTATGGTCTCCCAGCATTCGGTCATCCGGCACCTGCCGCTCCGCTGCCCGCTGTTGCACGCCCATGGCTCAGCCGTCGTGTCAGCCTATCCAGCACGACCTCTGACACGCGTGTCAGCGCCAGGTAGAACACCAACAGCGCCAGGAAGTACCAGATCGTCCAGTCAGGGTGCGGATAGTCGAAAATCGGGCCCTTTGAGCCGCCAAGTTCGCGCGCCCAATAAACGATGTCCTCTACGCCCAGGAGGAACAGCAATGGGGTCGCCTTGACGAGGATCATCCAGAGGTTCGACAGGCCGGGAAGCGCATAGATCCACATCTGCGGGATCAACACCCGCCAGAACGCCTGCCGCGAAGACATCCCATAAGCTTCCGCCGTTTCGATCTGGGGCCGTGGGACCGCCCGCATGGCACCGTATAGTACGTTGGCGGCAAAGGCACCGAAGACGATGGCGAAGGTCAGGACGTCGAGCGAGAATCCATAGACCTCGTGCACGAATTGCGGGGCGTTCGACAGGGGCAGCTTGGCCTCGGGGCAGACA
The DNA here is from genome assembly GCA_030065075.1 of Paracoccaceae bacterium. GTDB lineage: Bacteria > Pseudomonadota > Alphaproteobacteria > Rhodobacterales > Rhodobacteraceae > JAJDOD01. The sequence continues at coordinate 6,755 of JASJDQ010000177.1, forward strand.
ACGAAATCGTTGCCCTGTCGAACCGGTTCTGTCCAGTCCGGGCAAAACGCCTGATGCCTCAGCCACTCGAACGCCTGGTCCAAGGCAATGACAAAGAACAGAAAAAACACGATATCGGGAACACCGCGCACGATGGCCGTGTAGCCCTTGCCCAACCAGCGCAAAGGCGCAATCCGGCTCCGCGCCGCTGTTGCCCCCGCGAAGCCGAAGGCGAGTGACACGGGCGCGGTGATGGCGAGCAGAAGCATCACCGTGCCGAAAGAGAGATAGGCCGTCAGGTGCTTGCCGTTCGTCAGATAGCAGGCCACCCAGGCCAACCCCTCCAACGTGCTTGGGTCAGCGCAAAACTCGAACATCAGGAAAACGGTCTTTGACACAAAGACCGTCCCGGAAAGCGACGCGTTCTCCGGGAGCCAGTTTCCGACACGGAAACCGACGCAGAGAATCGTTCATTCTCTGCGCCGCTCAGGGTCACCACTGGCTGGCGACTTCCCATTTCACGATCATCGCGTTCAGCGTGCCATCGTCCTTCATCGACTGGATCGCCGCGTCGAACTTGGCTTTCAAATCGCCATCGGACTCACGGATACCCATGCCCACACCGCCGCCAAGCGCGACAGGATCGCCAACCACCATCAGATCGCCATTCGCTTCGATGGCGGTCTTGATGAAGCTGTCATCGGCCAGCACCGCATCCGCCTCGCCGTTCAGAACGGCGGCGATGGTTTCGTCCGGCGTCGCGAATTCAACCAGTGTCGCGCCGCTTTCGGCGACATAGCCCGCCTGAATGGTGCCGGTCTGGGCGGCGATCACGCCGCCTGCCAGATCGACGTCGGCCGACACGGCGGCATAGGTCGAGGGATCGGGGGGCGTATAGGCCTGGGTGAAGTCGATCACCTCGTCGCGTTCGTCCGTGATCGACATGCCTGCGATAATGGTGTCGTAGTTGCCCGAGACCAGGTTCGGAATGATCGAATCCCAGTCGTTCGTCACCCATTCGCAGTTGAGTTCGGCGCGCTTGCAAAGCTCGTCGCCCAATTCGCGCTCGAAGCCATCGACCTTGCCCGCGTCATTGATGAAGTTCCACGGAGGGTAGGCGCCTTCAGTGCCCATGCGCACGACGGAATGGCTGTCGGCAATGGCCGCGCCTGCCAGAACGGCGAAGGCGGCAGCGGTCAGGATTGTTCTTTTCATCTTCTCTTCTCCCCTGAGTTCAAGCGGATCCGGCAGACAGAAACTGCTTCAACCGCTCTGATTTCGGCGCGCCGAAAAGTGTCGTAGGCGGACCTTCTTCCTCGATCCGGCCCGCGTGCAGAAAGATCACGTGATCGCTGACATCGCGGGCCAAATTCATGTCATGGGTCACGATAATCATCGTCCGGCCCTCGGCTGCAAGGGCTTTGATGACGCGAATGACCTCTTGTTCCAACTCTGGATCCAAAGCGCTTGTTGGTTCATCGAACAAAAGCGCACGGGGTTCCATGCAAAGCGCGCGCGCAATCGCGGCGCGTTGTTGCTGCCCGCCCGAAAGCTCCGCAGGCCAGGCATCGCACTTGTCTCCAATCCCAACCTTGGCCAGATAAGTCCGCGCGAGCCCCTCGACCTCGTTCTTGTCGCGTTTCAGGACCGTCACGGGCGCTTCCATCACGTTCTGCAGGATGGTCAGGTGGGACCAGAGGTTGAACTGCTGAAAGACCATCGAAAGGTTAGTTCGGATGCGCGTCACCTGCGCGCGGTCGGCAGCCTGTCGGTTCGGGCCGTTGCCGCGCCACTTCACCGCCTCGCCTTCGAAGAGGATGTCGCCTTTCTGGCTGTCCTCTAAAAGGTTTATGCACCTCAGAAGTGTGGATTTGCCCGAGCCCGAAGACCCGATCAGCGAAATGACATGCCCCTTCGGAGCCGAAAGGTCGACACCTTTCAGGACATCCAGGGAACCGAAGCTTTTGTGGAGGTCGCGGACCTCGATGACAGGAGCAGTTTCAGTCACGAAGCTTTTTGTCGTTGTTGGTTCCGTTATGTAAGACGCCAATCCGCCGCGAATGCAACGTCATTGTGCCTGTTCTTTTCGTCAGGAAAGCGGGTTTTCATCGGAATTGCCCCATGCTAGGGGGCGGCCAAATTCAGCTGCGCGCATGGGGCGCGCGGGCGACTTTAGGAACGGGGCAAACATGGCCACAGAACGCACGCTTTCCATCATCAAACCGGACGCGACCAAGCGCAACCTGACCGGCAAGATCAACGCCAAGTTCGAGGA
>JASJDQ010000014.1 GCA_030065075.1 Paracoccaceae bacterium
CCCGAAGACGCAGACCTCGACCTGAACGACTACCTCGACCTAGGTATCCGCGAACCGCTTGCCTGGCTGACCGAAGAACATGGCATCAGCACAGTGCACGGTGTCGGCTATTGCCTTGGCGGAACGCTGCTGTCGATTGCGGCGGCGGCATTTGCCGGATCGGTCGGCGGTTCGCCTTTCGACACATTGACATTGCTCGCCAGCCAGACGGATTTCACCGAGCCCGGCGAGTTGGGTACATTGATGACCGAAGCACAGGTCGGCTTCCTTGAAGACTTGATGGAGGATCAGGGCTTTCTGGAAGCACGGCAAATGGCCGCTGCGTTCCAGATGCTCAGGCCTGCGGACCTGATCTGGAGCCGCGTGATCCGCCACTATCTGCTGGGCGAACGTACACCGCTGAACGACCTGATGGCCTGGAACGCGGATGCGACCCGCATGCCAGCCCGAATGCACACGACCTACCTGCGCAAGCTCTTTCTGAATAACGCGCTTGCGAACCGAACCTACAAGGTCGATGGGCGGAAGGTGTCGCTGACGGACATACGCGTGCCCATTTATTGCCTCGCGACCGAGACGGACCATGTCTCGCCATGGCGGTCGGTGTTCAAGCTATTGGCATTGACCGACACGGACGTTCGTTTCGTGCTGACAAACGGCGGGCACAACGGTGGCGTCCTCTCTGAGCCTGGTCACAAGGGGCGCCATTTCCGTGTGCTCGACAAGACCGAGGGCACCCGGTTTGTCGGCCCGGATGCCTGGTTTGAAACCGCGTCGCCCAACGTGGGAAGCTGGTGGCCCGATTGGGCCACTTGGCTATGCGATAGATCAAGCGGGAATGTCGCGAAAACAACCTGGACACCGATCGACGCGGCACCCGGCACTTATGTCTTCGGCTGATCTTTGTTTTTCTTCGCGTGTTCCTGAATGTCGGTCATGGCCTTCGAACAGAACTCGACGATCCGTCCTGTCTCGTCGCGGTAATCATCCATGGCCTTCTGCAGGAACTGCGCCTGAATGTGTTGGACCTCACCAATGTCTTTCGCATGCAATAGCTCGTGCTGCGTTTTCACATCTTCCTTCACGCGATCAGCAACAAAACCCAGCCACTCGGCACCCACATCACTCATCGTCTCGACCCATTTCGTGCCGAGCCATGACAACGAACCAAGGCCAGCGGTCTGCGCATCGGTCAGCGTTTGCATTATCTTTTCAGGCTCAAGCGGCGACGTCGGCTCGGTTTGGGTTTGGGTGGATTTGCCCATGAGTTCATCTCCTCTGCAGATTTTGCACACACTATGTTCCGGCGAAGATGGTTCCTTGATATTGATCAATTGGCCCCAATCAGGTTCAGGCACTCGACATCCATGATGCAGGATAACGCACGCGGACTTACAACCAGAGAAGTCAACGCGGCGCGCGCTCAATTCGGCCTGAACGAGATGCCGAGATTGCCGCCCCCGCCCTGGTGGCGGACCGCCCTCAGGCAATTCGATAGTCCTCTGGTCTGGATCCTTGCCGTGGCCGTTGTGGCTGCATGGGCGCTGGGCGAGCGCGTAGACGCTGTGGTCATAGCTGTCGTGATCGTCCTGAACGCCGCGCTGGGTTTCTATCAGGAATGGCGCGCAGAACGTGCACTTGCGGCACTGACGGCGATGCTCGATCCAACCGCGACCGTGCGCCGCGAAGGGCATGACATCGTCATACCCGCAAAAGACATCGTGCCGGGCGATATTCTCCTTCTATCTCAAGGGGATCGCATATCGGCTGACGGTACACTCGTCGTGTCACTTTCCGCCGAGGTGGACGAAAGCGTGTTAACAGGCGAGTCCGTCCCGGTTTCCAAATCACAAGGCGACCCGGTGTCCGCTGGCACCTCGCTTGTCTCGGGGACGGCCGAGGCGCGTGTAACGGCAACCGGCGTGCGCACGGCCTTCGCCGAGATCGCCGAACTGACAGGCGGTCTGGACCGCCGTCCAACTCAGTTGCAGATCGCCTTGTCCCGCCTCGCCAGATGGCTGGGCCTTGCCGCGATCGCCGTCGCCCTGCTCGTCGCGATGATAGGACTGGTCTCGGGCCAGGACCCGTTGACGATGACACTGACGGCGATCTCGCTTGCTGTTGCAATCGTGCCCGAGGGCTTGCCTGCGGTTGTCACGATCACGCTCGCGATTGGTGCAGGCGCAATGGTGCGCCGCCACGCGCTTGTCCGGCGCATGCAGGCGGTTGAAACGCTCGGTGCAGCGTCTGTCGTTTGCAGCGACAAGACCGGGACCCTGACCGAGAACAAGATGACGGCAACCTCCCTTTGGTTCGGGGGCCGCACGGTCGATATCACTTCGCACTCGATGGGATTGCTGGAAGCAGCGGACCTGCAAAGTTTGATTTATCGGATCTCCAGCGTCGGTCAGCTTTGCACCAATGCATCCCTTTCGGCGGACGCCCACGGCAAGATTGTTGAAGTCGGGAGCCCGACCGAGATCGCCCTGCTCAAACTGGCAAAAGGCCTTGCAAAGGAAAGTTCCGCCGAGGTGCTGTTGGAAGTTCCATTCTCGAGCGAGCGGAAACGCATGTCGGTCCTTGTGCGCGACCGCGATGAACCGCGCCTGTTGGTCAAGGGCGCCCCCGAAGTACTGATAGGTTCCGCCACCCACGTCGCCTATCCCGATGGCGACAGACCTCTGAACGAAGAGCAACGTGCCGCGTTGGAGCAAGCGCAGGTGGCTATGGCCGAGAGGGGCCTTCGGGTTATTGCCCTTGCGGATAAGCAGGCAGCAAATGAATCGGATCTTCTCGAAGAAAATCTGACGCTTCTGGGATTTGTCGGCCTGATCGATCCCCCGCGCCGCGAGGTTTCGGACGCAATAGCACTGGCCAGAACCGCGGGTATTCGCGTGATCATGATAACCGGTGACAGCCCCGTCACCGCAAAGGCTATCGCCAACGATCTGGCAATCCCTGCGCAGACGGTCGTGACGGGAAAAGAGCTGGCAATCCTCGAAGACGAGAGCCTGACAGAGCTTCTGCGGGGGGATGTCCTTTTCGCGCGGACACGGCCCGCCGACAAGTTGCGGATCGTCAAGGCGTTGCAGGAGGCTGGCGATGTCGTTGCCATGACGGGCGATGGCGTCAACGATGCACCCGCGCTCAAGCGCGCCGACATCGGTGTGGCGATGGGTCAGCGCGGCACCGATGTGGCGCAAGAGGCGGCAGATGTCATACTGCTGGACGACAATTTCACAACGATTGTCGGCGCCATCGATGAAGGACGACGGCAGTTCGCCAACATCAAGAAGTTCGTTCGATACCTTCTCAGTTCCAACGCAGGCGAAGTCGTGGCCCTAGTCGTGAACCTTTTGATCGGTGGGCCGCTCATCTTTCTGGCCACGCAGATCCTTTGGATGAACCTCATCACGGACGGCGTGACCGCCGTCGCTCTTGGTGTCGAAAAGGCCGAGCCCGAGCAGATGAACGTCCCGCCCCGGAAGCCCGGGTCACCCATTCTCGGCTGGTCCGGCCTGATCCTGATCACATGCTTTGGTCTTTACACCGGTGGCGCGAGCCTCTTCCTGTTCTACCACTTCCTTCAGGTCGATCCGGCCGTGGCCAACACTTTGGCATTCACAGGCATGGTCGTCTTCGAGAAAGTCTCCGTCTTCGCCTTCAGATCGCTCAAATCGCCCGTCAGCATGATCGGCTGGACCAGCAATCCGCTTTTGCTGATCGCACTCGTCTCAATGCTTGGACTTCAAGTCGCCGCAGTCTACGTGCCTTTCTTCCAAACGATCCTGCACACGGTCCCGCTTGGCCTCGAGCACTGGCTCTGGATTTCAGGCTTTGCCCTGCCGCTGATCATTGTCCCCGAGGCCATCAAGCTCGCGCGTCGGGTCGGGCAAGAGCGGCGTGACCGCGCTATCGAAGCGGATGCGCGCGTCCACGGCGCATAATCCGGCTGGTGAGGCCAGCATGGGATTGATATCCATCTCGGCGATGCCGGGCAGCGTGGTCGCCAGTTCCGATACCGCAACAAGCACATCCACCAAAGCCGCCATGTCGATCGCGTCCATGTTGCGGTAAGGCCCAAGCAGCTTCGCTATCTTCGTCTCATTGATTAGAGCGCGCGCGCGTTCCGGGCTGATCGGCAACAGAACGGTCGCGACATCGTCCAGCAACTCGACAAGCGTCCCACCTGCTCCAAAAGTTAACACCGGGCCAAAGACCGGGTCGCGCGTGACCCCGATCAGAAGCTCGCGCGCATCGGGCAAGGCGACCATCGGCTCTACGGTAACGCCTCGCACGACGGCGTCCGGGCGCATCGCTTGCGCCCGTGCCACGATACCCTCGAATGCAACCTCCACCTCGGCCTTTGTCCTCAAGTTCAAGCGGACGCCATCGACCTCGGATTTGTGCGAGATATCAGGCGACGAAATCTTTAACACAACCGGCGTATTCAGCTTTTCAAACAGCCGAACGGCGTCCTCCGCCGTTTCCGCAAGTTCGGGAATAGGGCAGGGGACGCCCGCCGCAACCAGGAGTTTGCGCGACAGCACATCTCCCATCATGCCGTTCGGCATCGACGCCTCTTGTACAAGAAAGGCCTCTACCGCCGGATTTCGCGGCCCGTTGATACGCGGCAACGACGGATAGCTTCGCGAATGCGTGGACGCGCGCAAGGCAGCTGCAAAGGCCTGAACGGCATGTTCGGGAAGATCGAAGTCGGCGATGCCCTGCCGCCGCAGCTTAGACCGAGCCGTGGCGACCGACATGCCGCCAAGGAAACAGGTCATAAGCGGTTTCCTCGACGCGCCCCGCGCCTCCAAAACGACATCCGCGACCGCCTCGGGCGAGGTCATCGACTGCGGGCTTAGCAAGGTCAGCACCGCATCGAAATCGCCGCTTCCCAAGACGGCGCCAAGCGCTTCGCTGTAATGCGCGGGCGTTGCGTCGCCGACGATATCGATGGGGTTCCGGCGCGACCAATTCGGGCTCAGCAACGGATCAAGCCGCTCGACCAACTCCGCAGGCAACTCCGCCGGGTGCATATTGCGGTCGGCCAGCCGGTCGGCGCTCAGCACGCCGACACCACCACCGTTCGTCACAATCGCAAGGCGCCCTCCCTTGATATCCGGCATAGAACTCATCAAGCGGGCGGTCTCGATCAACTCGCCGAGCGTGGCAACCTGGACAGCGCCGCTGTCCTTCAGCACCGAACTGAACACGCGATCCGAACCGATCAAGGCACCTGTATGTGTCGCTGCGGCCTCGGCACCTTCTGCATGACGCCCGGCCTTCAAAACGATCACAGGTTTCTTGGCGCAGGCCTCCCTGAGAGCAGAAATAAACTTCGGACCGTTCCGGATCCCTTCGACATAGGCAAGGATCACCTGCGTCTTCGGGTCCTCGACCGCCATGTCCAGCGCATCTCCCATGCCGAAGTCCAGTGAATTTCCGAGCGATACCATCAGGCTGAACCCAAGCCCCTCGGCCTCGGCCATATCCGCTAGCCCGGAACAGATCGCCCCGGATTGCGAGATCAGAGCGAGCCCGCCAGACGGCGGCATGGCAGGTTGGAAGGTCGCATTCAGCTTCGACTGCGGGCGGACAAGTCCGAGGCAGTTGGGGCCAATAAACCGAATACCGGCCTCTCTCGCGGTTCCCATCAGCCTGGTCTGGCTGGCACGCCCTGTGCCGTCGTCAAAGCCCGCCGTGTTGATGATCACTGCACGGGTCCCGACAGCACCGCAATCCTGCAAAGCCGTCGGCACCGCTCGCGCCGGGATTGCCACAATCGCCAGGTCCGCCGCCGTGCCGCCTGCCACCTGCGAGGCAAAACACGGGCGACCCGCAACCGTGTCGTACTTCGGATTGATCGCAACGACCTCACCGGAAAAGCCCTGATTGAGCAGGTTGCGCAAGATATGCGCCGCGGGCGAGGTAGGACGTTCGGACGCGCCATAGACCGCGACGGAGGACGGACTAAGAAAGTCGGAAATCAACAAGGCGTTGTCCCTCAATGGCGCGACCGGGCACTATTTACTGAACATTACCGGAAGGCTCGCGTCCTTGAGAAGCGCCGATGTCGTCGCTCCGACGACAAAGTCGTAGGCCGTCGAATGGCCGTATGCGCCGGTCACGACAAGATCGGCGCCGGTCTCGAAGGCAGTCTTGATCAACACTTCCGCAATCCCGCTGCCCGCAACTTCCGTGTGGCGCAGATCGACATTGTGACCATGGCGCGCCAGAGATGTCGAGAGATCGAGCGCATCGGCATCTCTCATCTCATCGGACGTGCCTTTCTCGGCGCGCAAGACCGTAATCTTTGCCTTTGGTTGGACAATGGTCAACGCATCATGTGCAGCGCGCGCCGCTTCGCGGGTGTTGCTCCAGCCGATGACGATGTTGGCCCCGATCTCTGGCCCATCGAACTCATGCGGCACTACGATCACGGGCCGACCTGACTGGCGAATAACTGCGCTTTGCGCATGCCGCTGGTCATAACGATCCACCTCGCGGTCTTCATGCGCCATAATCACCAGATCAGCCGCCCGCGCGCTTTCGATCATCCGGTCAGATGCCGTATTGGATTGGGCCTTGAGAAGCCGGTATTCGCTGACGAAATCCTCGTTCTTGGTGTGCTCTTCGAACACCGATTTTATCTCCGCGGCTTGCTGGTTTTGTTCGGCATGGAAGACCTGGAACATATCGGCGGTCACATACATCGCGATGCCGGGATACACCTCAAGCGCTTCCAAAGTGTGCAAACCAATAAGATGCGCACCGTGGCGCCGCGCAAGGGGGACGGCGGCGCGCATTATGGCAGGCGCATGTTCCTTGGTCGTCAAGCAGGCCAAAATCGTTTTGATCGTCATGTATTCTCTCCGGCAGGGAACCGGACCCGACGGTGCGGATCCGGAGCGATTTCAGGCTTTAGGACTTGCCAATCTGGACTTTCTGAACCCCGCTTGGCCCGTTCTTTGGTTTCTTCACGGTGAGCTTCAGGACGCCATTTTCGAAGTCGGCGGAAACGGCGCCTTCCTCCGGCACGAACCCCAACGGGATCTGGCGGCGGAAACTGCCATAGCGCCGTTCGATGTAATGATAGTCCTTTTGCTCGTCTTCGGTGTCCGAGCTCTTTTCACCCTTGATGATAAGAAGGTCGCCCTGGACTGTGACGTCAAGATCATCTTCCGAAACACCCGGCACCTCGGCCGAGACTTCCACCGCCGTATCCGTTTCGGCAAAATCCACGGCTGGCATGGTGGCAAACTGTTCGAAGAACTCCGATGTCTCACCCGCCCCCGGTGCCGCGCGGCGGCTCAGATCGAGCATGCGTGCAAGATCGTTCTGAAAGGAGCGAAAGAAAGGTGAGGTGCCTCCAAAAAGGCTGGGGACCGACTGTTTTGGCATGGCGTGTCTCCTTGTAAACCTGTGCGTTCATTGGTCGAGACCATCGCTACCACGCAGGGCCCGCGCGGTAATTGATCCTTGTCAATGGGGCCCGTTGCCAAGCGCGTAATCAACTAGGCATGACATTTTTTGCGTGAGGATTGCCCCATGAACCTTCGGACTCTGCTTCCCGCTGTCGCCCTTGCATTAAGTTCGGCCCTGCCGATCAGTGCAGAGACAGTGACGACCGAAAACGGCGGCGACACCTTCACAGCCGGTGAAACGGTCATTCGAACGCTCGACGCCGACCGCGATGTGTTTGCCGCCGGACGCAGCACAACCGTGCTTGGCCGAGCGGGCGGCGACATGCACGCGTCTGGTTTCGATGTGAAGATGGATGCTGATGTGACCGAAGACGCGTATGCCGCCGGTGCCACGGTCACGGTAACGGGCGAGGTCGGACAAGACCTTTCGGCGGCAGGCTTCACGGTACGATTGGAAGCGAGCGGCAAGGTCGGGGGAAACGCCCGCCTGATGGGGGCCACGGTCTCGGTCGAGGCGCCCATCGAAGGCGCGCTGTCCGCAACAGGCCGCGACGTTTATCTCAATGCCCCCGTTTCGGGGGACGCGCGCGTCTTCGCTAGGACGCTGCGCTTCGGCCCCGAAGCCCGGATCGACGGGCGGCTGACCTATAGTACGGAAGAAGAAATGTCCGTGCCCGAAAGGGTTGCGGCGGCCGATCGTGTGCGCTTTGAGCCCGCCGATTTCGGCAAGGTCTGGGACGAATTCGAGGACGTGCGCGACATGCCGATCCTGCCGACCTTCGCGTCGATGTTCTTCGGGTTCCTTGTGACCCTTCTTTTCTTCATCGTCCTTGGCGCAATTGCGCTCAGCTTCTTTCCCAAGCGGCTCGAAACCCTGCGAACCTCGATCACGACCGCATTCGGTGAATCGGCGCTGCTTGGCGTCGTTGGCTTGTCATTGCTCTTTGGCGCGATTCCCGTAACAGCGATGACCATCATCGGCCTGCCGTTTGTGCCCATTCTCGTGCTCTGCATCATCGTCGCCTGGACATTGGCTTATGCGCTTGGAGCCTATGCCGTTGCGACGCATCTCTGGTTCGGACTCGGTGGAGAGGCCAATCCCGCAAAGTCGATCCAGCTTCTGATCTTCGCCTTCGCCATCGTCACAATCGCACTTCTCAACTTCATCCCCTTCGTCGGCTGGGTTGCGAACTATACGCTTGTCCTCTTCGGCCTCGGCGCGATGACACGGGCGCTTTTTGGGATGGTGATTCATGCACCATCGGCGGTGCTGGACGTCGACATGAAATCGCCGAACGCCGAATAGAAGGTGGCCGGAGGCGACATGCCTCCGGCCACCCTTTCGAAATTCATGATGTTCAGTTCAGTTGCCCGTCGGCACGTTGCGCCAAAGCGGTCGGGTCCAGGATTTCGACCCGATTGACACCGACAAGGCGGATGATCCCTGCTTTGCGCAAGGCAGTGACACAACGGCAGACCGTTTCCGTCGTCAGACCCAGGAAGTCCGCGATGTCCGATCTGCTCATGGGCAGATCAACGACCGGAGGCGTCTTGCCGGCATCGCCAATTCTCTCAAGCAAAACCTTCAGGAAGGACGCGACCTTTTCGGCTGCGGATTTCCGACCCAACATCATGAAATGATCCTGCATCGCGCTGATTTCTTGCAGGGCCGCTTCCATCAGCGCCGCATGCAGTTCGGGATCAACGCGGCTGTCATCCAGCGCGCGACGCGCAATCGGGATCAAACGCGACTCTGTCAAGGCGTCGCAATCGGTGTGATGCAGCCCATTTGCCGGAAACCCGATGATGTCACCGGGATAACCAAAGGCGATCACCTGACGGCGACCATCCTCCAGAACACGGGTCAATCGCACAACGCCGCTTTCGATTTGATAAAGGTGCGAAACTTCGTCGCCCTCAAAGTACAGATACGAGTCCGCCTTGAGTTTTGCGAAGGGCTTGTGTGAGCGGGTGAGGGGCTGACGCGCTTCGTTCTGTATCGTGACGTACATCTATGTCTCCCAGGCTTGTTTGTTGGAGACCGGATTGAACGAAGCATGTAATTCGGGTTACGGTGGATCTGCTGCAATTTGTATCGTTTTGTATCAACTTCACTTGAATTGGCCTGCAACTTACAACTGCGATGCCAGTCATCGGGGTGGGATCATGTCTGATGGATCGACGATTCTGGTCGTTGAAGATGACGAAAAGATCAGACGCGTCTTGCGTAACGTCTTGGAAGACGACGGTTTTTCTGTGATCGAAGCCGAAGACGCAGCGCGGGCTTTGGACGTCATCGGATCGCGCAGCCTTGCCCTGGTTACGCTCGATATTCAGCTTGGGTCGGACAACGGCATGGATGTCTTGCGCGACATGCGAAAGGTCTCCGACGTGCCCGTGATTATGGTGACCGGGAAGGACGACGTTTTTGATCGCGTACTAGGCCTGGAGATCGGTGCCGATGACTACATCGCGAAGCCGTTTCACGTGCGCGAGGTTCTGGCGCGGATCCATGCCGTCCTGCGCCGCCACAAATCAAAGAAAACCACGCCGCTCGATAGCGACCCCGAGGTCCAGACCTACGTGATGGACGGGCTGACCATCGTTCCTGAAAGAATGGAGGTCCTCGACCGCGAAGGGCGTGACTGCAATCTGACGACGGCCGATATGTCCTTGTTGACAATATTCATCGAACGGCCGAATCGAGCGCTGTCGCGGGATCAACTGATGGACCTCGTGGGCGGAACCGAGTGGTCGCCGCTGGACCGAACGATCGACAACCAGGTCGCACGGCTTCGCAAGAAGATCGAACGCAATCCGTCAGACCCGAAGCTGATCAAAACCGTGCGAAGCGTCGGCTACATGCTGGCTGGCAATGTTGTGAAATGCCCGCTTCAGGACGTCGGGTCCAAAAGCGCCTGAAGGCGGCGGGCAAGTTCCGCTTGTCGGTACGGTTTGTGCAGCACATAACGGTCCGCTGTACCCCCCATCCGGCCTGTCACCACATCGCTTGCGTATCCTGAGGTGAGCAAAACTCTGATGCCGGGAAAGTCCTTCTCGACCCTTTCGGCCAGATCGTATCCGTTTAACGCGCCCGGCATGACGAGGTCCGAGAAGACAACGTCAACCCGCGCACCTTCCCGCAGCATGTTCAGGGCCGCATCGCCACTGTTCGCTTCGAGCGTCTCAAAGCCCAGATCGCGAATGCGCTCGACCGACAGACGTCTGACTTTGGGGTTGTCCTCCACAACCAGAATGGTCTGTCCCGCCCCCTTCAATGGCGGTTCCTTCAGCGGCAAGGTGCTTGCTGTCGACCAGGCCGTATCTTCGACGGCCGGGAAATAAAGGCCAAAGCTCGTACCGTGTCCGGGCTCGCTGTAAAGCGTGATATGGCCACCGGACTGGCGCACAAAGCCATAGACCATTGCCAGACCCAATCCAGTTCCGCCAGAGTCCGATTTTGTCGTGAAAAAGGGCTCGAACGCGCGTCGCTGCGCCTCGATGTCCATCCCGTTCCCGTCGTCGCTGACGAATAGCCTGACGTAGTTCCCCGGCTCGATATCCGTTTCCTGCGCCATATAGGTGTCGTCGATAACGACATCCGCGACCGAAATCAGCAACTCACCACCGCCCGGCATTGCGTCACGAGCATTCAGCGCCAGGTTGATCAGCGCCGACTGAAGCTGAACCGGGTCGATCAGAACATCGCTCACCGTTTCCGGAAACTCTGTCTTGATGGTGTAAATCTCGCCGATGGTCCGCTGCAGAATGGACAGCGTGTCTTCACAAAGTGCGCGCAAATCTGAACGAATAGGCTTCAGATTTCCCTTCTTCGCGAAAACCAAAAGACGGCTGGTCAGCTCGGCGCCCATTTCGGCGGACTCGAGTGAATCCCGAATGAGACGCAACTGCCGGTCATCCGCGCCCCGCATCTCCAGCAATTCAAGATTTCCAATGATGACGGTCAGTAAGTTATTGAAATCATGCGCGATACCACCCGTTAGTTGCCCGATCGCGTCAAGGCGTTGAGACCGCGCCAGCGTCTCTTGCGCGGCTCGGCGTTCGCTCAGGTCATGCAGGATGCCGACAAATAGACTGCCCTCGTCGACCGTTGTGCGTCCAACAGAGAGGTGGAGCGGAAAGACAGTTCCGTCCTTGCGCAGACCCTCCACATCGCGGCCAAGGCCAATGATCCGCTTTTCGCCCGTTTCAATGTGGTGCCGCATAAACCCGTCATGGCGTTCGGCAATTGCGTCCGGCATAAGCATGTTGACGCTTTGACCAAGCATGGAGTCCACCCCGTACCCGAACATGCGACTGGCCGCCCGGTTCACGCGCATCATCATGCCGCTTTCGTCAGCGACGATGATCGCATCGACGGCGGCCTCCAGAATAGCATCGAACAGCAAATCGTTCTGCGAAATACCCGGCACGCAAACCTCCCACGCTACGATAGTGCCAAAGCAGGCGGCGATCGGGCAAGCCGTTTTGACATTGATCAATGCTCCAACCGTGCGGTGATGCAACGTTTGTCCGAACAAGAAAAGGACGTCTTTGATGAAACCGAAATCAACCTGGATCGTTTTGGCCAACGCTCGGATTGCCCGCATCGTCGAGCACCAAGGCGCAGGCAACGGGCTTTTTACCGAACCCGGCATGGTTCTGCACGCCGAAGAGCCGACGGAATACTCCGACAGGGCCGGCACCGGCCATAGCATTGCCGGACACGGGACCTCGGCGGTCGATATGGGCAATCCAAAGGATCAGGCGGCGGAAGCTTTCGCGCACAACATTGTCGAGCGGCTGTCCAAGGCAGTGGCCGACGGAGATTTCGATAGAGTGGTGATCATCGCAAGCCCGCATATGCTCGGGCTCCTTCGGAAATCCATGTCTCCGGAAGTTGCCGACAAGATCATGGCAGAGCTTGACAAGGACTTGACGGCGATCCCTGTCACCGAGCTCGAAAAGCACCTGGGCTCTGTCCTACTGGTGTGACGGCGTAGGGGGCCAAGCCGCGTGGTCTTTTTGCGGCTTTGATGTCGTCCTCGAATAGAGATCGGACAACAGACCCAGGAACCGGCTCAGATCAGACAGCGTCACGACACCTTTCAGGCGCCGCCCTTCCACGACCAGAAGTTTTCGCCGCCCTGTTTCCGCGAAACGGCGCAGGATGTCCGGTGCCGAGCCGTCAGGCGACACAACGCCTTCCGGATCAAGCGCGACAAAGACATCGCCCACTTGCGTATTCCCCCAGTTCTCGCGATCGATCTTTGCCAGAACCACGGTATCGATGTGGCCGATCACCTCGTCCTGATCGACGACCGGCACAAAACTCACACGATTGGGCAGCATGATGAGGTTCACCAGATCGGCAAGCGAAATCTCGGGTGGCGCCGTCACGACGTTCTTCGACATCACGTCAGACACCGTCTGGTTCCCCAAAAGCGACTTCGTGCGCTGCGCTTCGACAGAGCTGCGCGCCGCGATCAGAATGAAGGTCCCGATCAGGATCTGCCAGGCCCCACCAAGCGGCACACCCTGAAACAGGCTCAGTATTCCAAGCCCGATCAAGCCATAGGCAAGGAACTCACCCATGCGGGCGGCCATTTCGGTTGCAGCCAGAACGTCGCCACTCCGCGCCCAAAGCGCCGCGCGCAGGACGCGACCACCATCCAAGGGGAAAGCCGGCAGCAGGTTAAACAAAGCCAGGACCAAATTAATTACGGCCAGATAGGACAGGACAGTCGAGGTCGCTAGCCCGAGCCCCACGAAAGCGGCAATCAATGAGAGGAACCAAAAGATAACGGCCAGAGCGAAACTCATCGCCGGTCCAGCCAAAGCGATCCAAAGTTCATGCGTCGGGACGTCAGGCTCTTCGTCAAGTTCGGCAACTCCACCGAACAGGAACAGCGTTATACCTTTAACGTCGATCCCGAAGGCCCTCGCTACCATGGAATGCGACAGTTCGTGCAGGATCAAAGACGCGAAAAACAGTAGCATCGCCACGAACCCTAGCACCAAGTAATGCCACTGCTCCAACCCCGGCACACGTGATGGAAAGACCTGATTTGCCAGGCTCCACGTAATCAATGCGGCGATCAGCAACCAACTGGCTGCGATCCGGATTTCGATGCCGAAGACGCGCAGGATGGTTTGGCTGTTCTGGAACATTGGGCTCATCGCTCTTTTGGACGAGCCTAATGGCTCTGGGGAATCGCCGATTGATTTTGCTCAACGAGCCGCGTCGTCACTGGAACAGGCTGGCGACCAGATAGGCGATCGTTGCCGCCGTTGCACCAATGAAAAGCGTCTCGGCGCCCGAGCGCCACCACGGTGCAAGTGACCAGCGGCTCTTGACCGCGCCAATCAGGAAGAAGGTGCAGGCTGTCGCCAGGATCGATATGCCAAAGGCGTCCTTCAGGCCCACCGCAAACGGCAGGAGCGGTACGGATCCGGCTAACAAAAACGCGCCGAAGGTGGCCAAGGCGGATCTGTGTGGGTTCGGGACCGACCGCGAAAGACCATATTCATCGGTAAGCATCAGGTCTATCCAGCGCTCTTCGTCGTTGGAAATGGCGTCGGTCGCCATCTCCAGAACCTCGCCGTCAAGCCCGCGCATCTTCAGTATCTGCCGCAACTCTTCAAGTTCGCCGTCGCGGTGATTCAGCAGGTGTTTCTTCTCCACTTCGACGACCCGCTTGCGATCGTCTAGCTCCGCGCGCGTGCCGGCGAAATTTCCTGCGGCCATCGAAAACCCGTCCGCCAGTATGTTCGCCGCGCCAAGCGCAAGGATGATGCCATGCGACAAGCCGGCCCCCTCGACACCAGCCACAATGGCAAAGGTCGTCACGGCGCCGTCGATACCGCCATACACCATGTCCTTGAGATGCGAACTGTCATCCCGACGGCTCAAACGTGCCGAAACCTCGTCTGGCGAATGGCCATGTTCCGCTTCCATACGTAGCAGACTGACACCCGCGACCGAAGCTGACTTTGAGCAAGATCAATTCGCGATGAGCCTACGCGAACTAGCAAAGGAACCGTGATGCAGCTTGACTTGAACCTGCCCCAGGCCTTGCTTTTGTTCGCCGTCTCTTCCGCCGCGGTCTGGCGCGCCGGATCGGGCCTTGCCTATGTCGCCGACACGCTCTCGGACCGGTACAAGCTGGGCAAGTCCATTGTCGGGCTCGTTGCCCTTTCAACGGCAACGTCCCTGCCCGAGATCTCGACAACGCTCAGCGCGGCGACGAAACAGTCCCAAGAGCTCGTCCTGAACAACCTCTTCGGCGGGATCGCCTTGCAGACGGCGATACTAGCAATGGCGGACTTCTGGGCGCGCGGAGCGATAACGAATTATCCGCGCAAGGCCAACCACGCTCTAGAGGCAACCCTTCTGAATCTGATGCTGGGTCTGACCATCGTCTTGCTTGTCATCGGCGACCGTTGGTCCTTCGCCTCTGTTGGCCTTGGAAGCCTGACGATCGCGGTCTTCTATTTCGGAAGCGTCTGGCTGCTCAGACGCTATGATACCTCGGGCGACTGGATCCCCGTGGATTTGCCGCAGGAGGATGAGTTTAGCTTTCTTCCCGGCGCCCAAAGCGTTGAGAGGGAAAACTCCACCCTGATCGTGCAGGCCGTCATCTATTGTATCATGATCCTCGTCTTCGGTCTTGGCCTTGTCATCAGCGCCGAGCAGATCGCCGTTGAAACCGGACTGGGCGCCAGTTTCATCGGTGTCACGGTCCTCGCCGCCGCGACATCGCTGCCCGAACTCACCACCAGCATCGCGGCCGTTCGCATGGGCGCCTACACGCTTGCGATCTCGAACATCTTCGGCAGCAACCTGATCATGTTGGTGCTCGTCTTCCCGGCCGATATCCTCTACCGCTCGGGCCCCATCCTCAAGTCCGCGCCACCGATTGTCTATGCCTCGCTTGGCTTCGGAATCGTCGTGACCTCTATCTTCCTGACTGGCCTGATCGTCCGCCGAAAGCCTCGCATAGGTCCGTTTGGGGCTGATTCCGTGCTGGTCCTGCTGGTCTTCGTGGCAAGCTTGTTCAGCTATTACGCGCTGCGGTGAGCCAATGCGATTTTTGACATATCGCAATGCGTAAACGCGCGACTTCGGCCAAGGTCAGGGAAATTGACCCGAAAAGGCAACCTAAGATGACATCGAATGATCACTTCCGAGCCAAAATCCTCGCAAGGCTCGATGAACTCGGCGACCGCATGCAGGAAATCGAAACGGAACTGGACAAACCGAAATCCAAGGACCTCGGTGAACAAGCGATCGACCTCGAAGACGACGAAGTCCTTGAAACGCTCGGCGTCTCGGCACAGCGCGAAGTCCGCGAATTGCGGGAAGCGCTGAAGCGCATAACGGCCGGGACCTTCGGGGTCTGCGCGGAATGCGAAGAACAGATCTCTTTCGAACGCCTCGAGGTCGTCCCGCAAGCGCGCCTCTGCCGAAAATGTGCAACAAAGGCCGCAACGTGACGTTCAGAGCCTTCGCCACCGCAGCACTTGCGTTCGGAGCGATGAGTGCCTGCGACCACCTCGCTCCCGCTGGCGGCAGTCAGCGCGTCGATGCCGAATATGGCAAGGCGCTTTACGACACCAAATGTGCCGCCTGCCACGGCGCGGATGCGGAAGGCGGGGGACCGGCATCGCTCGGATTGGGCGTTGTCCCGCCGGGCCTGACCTTGCTGTCCAAGAACAACGATGGCGTCTTTCCGCGCGACCAGGTGATGTCGGTCATCGATGGCTACTTCCGCAAGGACCACTACAACGACCCGATGCCGGTCTTCGGAGAAGAAGACCTCGGTCCAATTGTGCGCGTCGAAGAGGGTGATTTCTCAACCCCTGTTCCCGCAGACCTTCTGGCGCTGGCGAATTACCTTGAAAGCGTACAGGTCGACTAATCCTCAAAACTCGTTGTTCAGCCGCTCCCACTCCTCGCGCATCTTCTCGCCGATCAGGCAATCGTAGCCGTCAGGCCCCAACCCCCGGCGCGCCACCGGAGTGGCCTCGGGTGGGCCGACCAGCTCCAGGACGATCTTGCGCCGCACGGCCAGCGGGAATTCTTTCCAATCTCGGACCGGAATCACGAAAGCCCCAGGGCCCCCGATCACGCAGGCCTCGTAGTAAAGGTCCAGATCCTCCAGCGTCCAGAACGAATTCCCCTCTTGCGTCATCAGTGGCAGCCCGTTGATGACGAACCCTTGAGCCAAAGCACGGTCGCGCGCGTTCGTCACCAACCCGCCTTGGTTGTTCGGCCCGTCGCCCGAGATATCGATCACCCGGCGCAGGCCCTCGAAGTCGTTCTCCTCAATCGCTTGTATCGCGTAACGGATCGCTCCGGAAATCGAAGTGCGTCGCATGCCGAACGACCGCGTCGCCCTGAGTTGCGCGGCGATCTCCTCTGCGACCTCCCGGCTGTCCACCAGCGTCCAGGGGATCACCTCGCGGTTGGTGCCATTCCCGGCCCATTCCACATAGGTCAGCGCAATGCGCCCCGTGAAGCCGTTCAGGATCGCATTCACAACCTCGTCCGAGGAAATCGCCTCGGCATAGCCCCGGCGCTGCAACTCCAACTCGCCCGCCGCCATCGAGCGCGAGACATCGACCATCAACGCAAGCTCGATATCCACCTCCGTCGCGCGAAGGGGACTTGCCAAAAGCGCCAGGACAAACACCAGGAACCGCATGCGGCAAGGATGGCACAGCTTGAGCCACGGCGCAGTCAAAACTTGCGCGACTTGTGCGCCTCGGCTTAGATTCAACGCGGGGCCGGGGGGAAGAGCAGAAAGGGCAGGGACATGCTCGGACGACAATTCCTTCTTGGCGGTGCCGCACTAGCAGCGCTGGGCTGGCGGCTGTGGGACCCGAAAGGGTCATACGCCACACTCTACGACACCTCTCATTATCTAACGGATCTCGTTGCAGGCTACGACGTGCTGGCGCGCTTCATTAGCCTTGTGCTTGTCGATCAGTTCAACGGCCTGATGCTGGGCATCGCGCTTAGCACGCTTTTGTATCTGTGTCTTGGCGGTCTCAGGTCACTGGCGCGCTGGCCGTTTCAGAAGCGCAAGCCGGAACTGCCGCTGGAGCGGTACGCTGTCCCGGGACGGTTGGCGCGGGTCGGTTAAGAGACCGTGCGCGGTCTGATGGCAGTATGGAAAGTCTGAAGTCCTTCGTGGCCGTGGGGCGCGACGCCCGGAAGCGCACAGTCAATTGGGTTACGAACACGCGAATTGGCCCGAAAACCTGAAGATACTTTCAGTACGGTCGGCCCAGTATCGCCAACGATCGCACAAGCGCCTTGAGTTTTGTCAAGAAGACGCCGGTCGCGGCTCGCTACGATTCGACCGCTAGGTCGTGGTTGCTTCGCGACGTTGGCTGCAAACAAGGAAGGAGTCGGATCATGTTGGTTGCTGAAGTGTTTTCCCGTGCCGCTGGTCGAACCGGGTTGAAAATGTGTCTTGGTGGCACGGCAATTGTGTTAGCGCTTGGGTCAAGCGCATACGCGGAAGAAGAGCTCATTGGTGCTGATGAATACCGGCATTCCTGCCTGGCATGTCACGGTGTTGGCGGCAAAGGCGATGGCCCAATGGCTGACTTTCTGACTGTCCGCCCCTCCGATCTCACGCAGATCGCAAAGGCCAACGACGGCGACTTCCCGTTGTCAGACATCTACCGCGTCATAGACGGTCGGACGGATGTCGGAGCGCATGGCGTACGCAGCGCGGATGGTTGGGAGATGCCGGTTTGGGGAAGCCGCTACAGCGCCGAAGCAGACGACATGCTCGACCCGATTGGACCGGGCGAACAGGCAAAAGCCGAAAGACTGGTACGCGGTCGCGTTCTCGAGTTGGCCTACTACTTGCAGGAAATCCAAGATAAATAACTGTCGAAGCCTTGGCGCGGCAATGACGGTGAGTTGTCTACTGACTAGAACTCCCCGTCCTGCTGCCAGGGCTTCACCAGATTGCCGAAGCGTGTGAAGCGCCCTTCGAACGACAGTTCCACCGTGCCGATGGGGCCATGGCGTTGTTTGCCGATAATGACTTCGGCGCGGCCGTGGAGCTTTTCCATCTCCTCCTGCCACTTTGCCATGGCCTCCAAATCGTGATCCCCAGGCTTCTCGCGTTCCTTGTAGTACTCCTCGCGGAACACGAACATCACGACATCGGCGTCCTGCTCGATAGAGCCCGATTCCCTCAAGTCCGAAAGTTGCGGTCGCTTGTCTTCGCGCGACTCCACCTGACGGGAAAGCTGCGACAGCGCGATCACCGGAATATCCAGTTCCTTGGCGATCGCCTTCAAGCCTTGCGTGATCTCGCTAACCTCGTTCACCCGGCTATCCTTGGCGGACGCTGGCCGCACAAGCTGCAGATAGTCGATGATCAACACATCCAGCCCATGCTCACGCTTGAGCCGTCGCGCGCGCGCCGCCAACTGGCTGATCGGCAGGGCCGGTGTGTCGTCGATGAATAGCGGACAGGCCTCCAGCGTCTTGGCGGCATCAACGAAGCGGCGGAATTCACCTTCGGTCATGTCGCCCCGCCGGATCTGTTCTGACGGCACCTCGGCGGCTTCGGACAAGACCCGCGCGGCCAGCTGCTCGGCGCTCATTTCCAAAGAAAAGAACCCGACAACGCCCCCATCGACGGACCCTTCCGAGCCATCAGGCAACTTCCCGTGCCTGTAATCCTTGGCGATATTGAACGCGATATTCGTCGCCAGAGAGGTCTTCCCCATCGAGGGGCGTCCCGCCAGGATCAACAAGTCCGACTTGTGAAGTCCGCCAAGCTTCTTGTCCATGTCGGCAAGCCCGGTCGAGATGCCCGCCAGCCCGCCGTCGCGCTGATACGCGGCGTTGGCGACGTTCACCGCATCGGTGACGGCCTTCAGGAAGGACTGAAAGCCAGAGGTGGCGCTGCCAGTCTCGGCCAGCTTGTAAAGCGCCTGTTCGGCGTCGACGATCTGCTCCTTGGGTTCGTTCGCGACCTCGACCTTGGCGGCCTTCGCAACGATGTCGCGGCCAAGGTCGATCAGCTTCCGCCGCACCGACAGATCATAGATCATCTGGGCATAGTCGCGGGCGGCAAACGAACTGATCGCGGCGCCCGCTAGACGCACCAGATAGGCCGGGCCGCCCAACTCGCCCAGCCCCGGATCATCTTCCAGAAACGCCTTAAGCGTGACCGGCGAGGCCAGCTGGTTCTTCGCGATCCGCCCAGCCGCCACCTCGTAGATGCGTGCATGCACGGGGTCATAGAAATGGCTTTCGTTGATGACACCAGCGACCCGGTCGTAGATGTCATTGTTCGTCAGGATCGCGCCCAGCAACTGCTGTTCGGCTTCGATGTTGTGCGGCAGGGCCTCTGCCTCGTGGTCCCCGCCAACTGCTCGGATTTGAGCGATGTCGCTCATTCACTGCCCCTCGGTCTTTTTTGCCTCGATCCCTGTCCGGTCTGCTTAGTCCAAAGGCTTGCCGCCGGTCTACGTGGAAATCCTGTGGACAGGTTGTGGATAGCCAATTACCGCCGCATATTGCGGCCTGAGGGTACCTTCGGTCAACATGTGGTGCCAAAAGCCCGAAATTATTTTTTTCGCGCGTCTTGCCAGGCGCGCGGGGCGCGCAAGAAGCTTTCGACCTCTCTCAGGGTGTCGGTATCGAATTTTTCACCCTCGCGGGCAGCTTCCAGGACGTCCCACCAGGTGCATAAATGATGCAGGCTAACGCCGTGCGTCCCAAGGGTTTCGGTGGTTTCGGGAAAGATGCCGTAATAGAAGATCACGGCGGTATGGGCACACGTCGCCCCGGTCTCGCGGATGGCATCGACGAATGAAATCTTGCTGCCACCGTCGGTTGTCAGGTCTTCAACCAGAAGCACCCGTTGGCCTTCCGACATGACCCCTTCGATTCGCGCGCCCCGCCCGTAGCCCTTCGGTTTCTTCCGGACATAGGTCATCGGAAGCGCCATGCGTTCGGCGACCATTGCAGCGAATGGGATGCCAGCGGTTTCGCCACCGGCGACATTGTCGAAGGCCTCGAAGCCTGCGTTTCGCATGACCGTCACCGTCAGGAAATCCATGAGCGTGGATCGGATGCGCGGGTAGGAGATCAGCTTGCGGCAATCGATGTAGGTGGGCGAGGGCAACCCCGAGGCCAGGATGAACGGCTCGTCCGCATTGAAATGCACGGCCCCGATCTCCAGAAGCATGTTTGCACTCAAGCGGGCAATTTCGTCGCTGTCAGGAAAGCTTGTCGGAATCATCTTCGCCTCTCAAGTCTCTTTGGCCACCACATGCCAGTGCAAGGGGCGGCCCGGATCGAACACGGTCACCGGCCCCGCTCCTGTCTCGACCGCCTTGGGCAGATCGATGGGTGCGCCCTTTTCCAGCGTGATCGTGTCGTCATTCACCGGCAAGCCATAAAACCCTGGGCCGTGGCGCGACACGAAGCCTTCCAGCTTGTCGAGAGCGACCGCCTCATCAAAGACCTCGGCCACACAAGAAAGGGCGATGGGCGCCGTGAAACATCCTGCGCAGCCGCAGGCGTTCTCCTTCGCATGGGTCGCATGCGGGGCGCTGTCCGTGCCCAGGAAATATTTCGGATCACCCGAGAGTGCCGCTTCAACCAGGGCCTCGCGATGGGTGCCGCGCTTCAGAATCGGCAGGCAATAATAGTGCGGGCGAATGCCACCCACCAGCATATCGTTCCGGTCCAGCATCAGATGCTGCACGGTGATCGTCGCCGCCAAATCCTTGCCTTGCGCGGCAACATACTCCGCCGCGTCGCGGGTCGTGATGTGCTCCATCACAACGCGCAGCCCGGGTGTGTCTTCGCGGATCGGATGCAGAACACGCTCGATGAAAACGGCTTCGCGGTCGAAGATATCGATCTCCGCATTGGTCACCTCACCATGGACGCAAAGCGGCAGGCCGATCTCGGCCATCGTTTCCAACACACCCCGCACCTTGTCGAAGTCGCGCACGCCCGAGGCCGAGTTCGTCGTCGCCCCCGCCGGGTAAAGCTTCACAGCCTTGATAATGCCGGCCTCCGCTGCCGCGCGCACGTCGCCCGGATCCGTCGCCTCGGTCAGGTAAAGTGTCATCAGCGGCTCGAATGCCGCGTCGTCGGGCAAGGCGGCAAGTATGCGTTCGCGGTAGGCCGCGGCCTCGGCCCCCGTTACGACAGGTGGCACAAGGTTCGGCATAATGATCGCGCGGGCGAAATGCGCGGCGCTGGCGGGCAGAACACCTTCCATCATCGCGCCATCACGCAGGTGCAAATGCCAATCGTCCGGTCGGGGAAGGGTGAGCCGTGTTGTCATGCCTCCCGTCTAGCCCATGGCAGAAGGCGGGGCCAGAGGGGCGCTGTTGGACGCCGTCGAATCTGTTAACCTTTATCCCGGGGGTTGCTTGAAGAGAGGAACATGGAGCCATGATCTGGACATTCCTTCTGGGTATTATCGCGGGCTGGGTCGCCCCATCGGTCGAAGAACGCATGCGGCCAATGCTGAACCAATACCTGCCGGGCGACCGTGTGTCCGACACCGAATTGCGCGCAGTCGCGATCTGCGTCTGTCTGCTGGTCGCCGCAGTCGTCGCAATGCTGACTGGCAGCAGCCACGTTTTGCCATTGACGCTCGGTGCCGTCCTCGGCGCGATCGGTCCTAGGCTTTACGACAAATTCCGCGAGATGCGCGCGCCGGATTACGACAGCTGACTGTCGTCGCGTCGGGCTGGGGCGTCCGCCTCGGCATTCCCTGACTGTGTCCGCAAACCCAGTTTGATTTCCGCCTGCTCCAGGTGGTGCCGGAAGCGGGGCAGGGGCTGTTCGGCCAGAACTGCCCGGCACAGCATCATCGTCAGGCGCGGCCGGTCTTCGGCCAACACACGTGACAACAAGGCTCGCAGATAAGGTACGTGCCGCTTGCGCGCTCTCATCAAATGGGCCAGGCGGCTTTGGTTCAATTCCCCGCGAAGCGCCGCCTCGGCGCATAACGAAACCAGCGACATGGACTTCATGTCCGTCTCGATGGCACCCGCACCGCCCCGGCGATAGCGCATGGTCGTGACATTCGGAGCGGCAAAGAGGCTGGCGTGCACCGAATCCTCGATCTCATCGGGATCGTAAATCAAGTACGCACTTTCCGCCGCCTCCAGCATGTCGGGCGCATAAGCGTAGCGGTCCGCAAAATCCAGACGACGGCTGGACGGAAACCTGTCGTCCCATTCGGCGCGGGCGCGATCCAACGTTGCCTGCGGCGAAATCAGAAAAACCTGTGAGCCAGGTGCGGCAACCGAAAACGATGCGGCCGCGTATCCGCACATGCCCGCCCCGTAGAAGATCACCTGTTCGAACTGGTCGAAGAACCCATAGTCGATCAGCCGGTCGAAGAAGCCGAAGACATGCGCATCGCGAAACCATGACTGGTCCTTGGCTATGACGGTCATATGCGACCAATTCCGCCGCTCGCAAATGTCGAAGGCAAGGGGCGCGCCGGTCTCGCTGCTCGAGCGGATGCCAAAAATGGTCTCGAAGGCCACGAACAGGACGTCATGCGACTTTTCGACGAAAATCGCCGAATGGGATTTGCCCAAATCCGAATAAGCTCCGCTTTCTTTGCCAACAGTGCGCAGCGCGTCCAGCCATGCAGCGTCGGAAAGGTCTGCGGAAAAAGGAGCCCCCGCCACCATTCTGCACTCGTCATTACATTCGTGCCTATCCTAGTCCTTGCGTGGTCAATGGCGCAAGAAGCATGGACAATCTGGCGGATGCTGTTTCGCTAGCAGAAACGGCAGACGCTAAAGGCTTCTACTTGTTCAAGTTCGCGGACGAATTGAGGCCTTATTTCGCGGGCCCGATCATCATGACCATCTGGCGGCCTTCCCCGGTTGCCGCCATAGGCGGCGACCTCAACCGTCAGGCGTTTGCTTTGCAAATGCCGAGAGGTGGAAGGTTTATTTCGCGGGCCCGATCATCATGACCATCTGGCGGCCTTCCATCTTTGGCATGTTCTCGACCTTGCCAATTTCCTTGATGTCTTCCGCCACGCGTTCCAGAAGCTCACGGCCGAGGTTCTGGTGCGCCATTTCGCGCCCCCTGAACCGCAAAGTGACTTTCACCTTGTCACCCGCTTCCAGAAACCGGGTCACGTTCCGCATCTTGACGTCATAGTCATGCGTGTCCGTGTTCGGGCGGAACTTGACCTCTTTGACGTCGATGGTCTTCTGCTTCTTGCGGGCCTCGCTCTCACGCTTCTGCTGTTCGTATTTGAACTTGCCGAAGTCCATGATCTTGCAAACCGGCGGCGCCGCGTTTGGGGAAATCTCAACCAGGTCCAGACCGGCGTCTTCTGCCAACTGCATGGCGCGCTCCGGTGTGACGACTCCGATGTTTTCTCCCTCGGCTCCGATGAGCCTGATTTCGGGCGCGCGGATACGGTCGTTGATCCGGGGGCCAGTGTCACGCACCGGGGGTGCGTTGTGCGGTCTGCGAGCGATGGTGGTGGATCCTTTATCGTTGATTTCAGATCGCGAAAATAGGGGGATTTCTTTGCGCTTTCAACCGGTTTCGGCTGGTTTTGTCCGAAATCTCGCTTTGCGATCGGCCAGCTTTTGCCTGTGAGTTGATTGCGCGATTGTTCCCCCTAGCACATTTGGCTGACCAGTCCCACATACCCGGAAATCAAACTAAAGGGGAACCCGGATATGAGAACGCTTCTTATTGTAGCTGCGGTGATCGCATTGGGTCTGGTGGGCTGGTTTGTTCTGCGCGACGCACCGATAGAAACGCCGGTCGCGACAATGCCTTCAGCGGACACGGCACCCGCCGATGCTGAAACGGAAACGGCAACGGACGAAACAGCGGCCCAGGAAAGCGCTACCGAGGATGCCGCGAACTCGCTCGAGGAACAGCTTGAAACCGCGGTTGAAGGCGCGCGGGAAGAATTGGAAGGTGCCGTCGATTCAGCGATCGATGAAGCAACGAGCGCTGTCGAAGATGCGGTGAACGACGCACAGGAAGCTGTGGGAGACGTCTTGCAAGGCGCATCCGATGCGGCCGGTGACGCCGCTGGGCTGGTCGAAGGGGCCACGGATTCGGCCGCCGACGCTGCGAATGATGCGGCTGATACCGCCACCGTTGCGACCGAGAATGCAGCCGATACTGCCGAAGACATCGCCGCTGAAGCGGCGGAGGACTCGTCAAATGCCACCACAGACGCGGCGAATTCTGTTGCCGATACAACCGAGAATTCAGCCGATGCAGTCGAAGATGCTGCAAACGCGACGGAAGAGGGCGCAGAGGCCGCCGACCAAGCCGCCGAAACAGCTGCAGAGATCCCGGGAATCGACGAGCTTTTGACGCCGGACGGCTTCGATACCGAAGCTTTGCGGGCATATATCGCCGATGCGGGCCTCGACCCTCTCAAGCAGCAGGCCGCCGAGGCTTTGATCCAGCAGGCCGAGCAAAATCCAGAACAAATTCAGTCGATTATCGGTCGATTGAAGCTATCGCTTGGCATTTAACGCCTGCGGGGCGTCGGCTGCGGCGCTCCATACATTGTTGCCAAAAAACAATGGGCAAAAGAAAAGTCGAATGCCGGTCTGGAATACACCAAAATCCGCCGATCCCGGAAGCGCTGATGCGCTGCCTTTGGCCGAAGATCAGCGCCCCCTCAGAAGGACCCTTGGATCGCCCGTTCAAGTCGTTACCACGACACTTGAGCAGGTAATTCCTTTACTTATGGGAAGTAAATTAATGGGTCGTTTCTTTTGGATATCGAGTGCTGTCGTCGCTGGCGCGATTGTGTTTGGCTTGAATTTCATGGCCGAACGCGAAGCCGTCGCCCAGTTGGATGAGCCATCGCACCGTAGCGCTTTCGCCGAGCCCGCCATCGGCTCGCCCGAGGAGTTGGAAATCGGTAACACCGGTTCCGCCCTGGCGACAGCCGCTTTTGGCCTATCGGCGCTTCAACCCGAGACCTTCAACAGCCAGATCGTGCGCGACATTATCGAGGCTTCGCCCTTGGCCTACAGCGAAAAGGACCGCCTGACGGCCAAGCTGATGGCGGCAGAAGCCGGGAATGCACAACTACCCCGCGTTCTGGCGGATATCAGGGTTTCGCTGGCGCTGGATTAAGTCGGCTTTGCAGGCGCGAAGACTGTCACGGGTTTCGCGTCAAATGCCGTCCCCGACAAAAGCCTTCTCGACCACATATTGCTTGGGGTCGCTGTTTGCGCCTTCTTCCAATCCAAAACCCTCCAGCACCTCTTTCATATCGGTGTTGAACGCGAGCGAGCCGCAGACCATGCCGCGATCTTCCTCCGGGTTGATGCCGGGAATGCCCAGATCGGCAAAGGCCTTGCCGGAGGTCAGATTGTCCGTGATGCGCCCCATCACCGGGCTCTCTTCCTGCGTGGTCGTCGGGTAGTACAGCAACTTGTCCGCAAAGCCTTCGCCCATCAGTTCGGCCAGCATCTCGTCGCCGCGGATATCTTCGATCAACCGGCGCCCATACTCCAGCTCTGCCACGTCCCGGCAGGTGTGCATCATGATCACCTGCTCGTAGCGCTCATAAGTGTCCGGGTCGCGCATCAGCGAGGCAAAGGGCGCAATCCCAGTGCCGGTGGCAAAGAACCAAAGCCGCTTTCCAGGCAGCAGCGCGTCCAGCACCAGGGTGCCGACCGGCTTCGGGCGCAGAATGATCTGATCGCCCACCTCGATGTGCTGCAGTTTCGACGTCAGCGGACCGTCCGGCACCTTGATCGAGTAGAACTCCAACTCGTCATCCCAGGCGGGCGACGCGATGGAATAGGCCCGCAAAAGCGGTTTCCCGTTGTCGCCCAAAAGCCCGATCATCACGAATTCACCAGACCGGAAGCGCAACGAGGCCGGGCGCGTGACCCGGAAGGAAAACAAGCGGTCTGTCCAATGTTGAACCGCTGTGACGGTCTGAGCGTCAGGCAGCGTTACGGGTTTTGCGGCAATCTCATTCACGGGGCTATGTTCGGTCATGTCTGTAAATCGGAGTTTACACTCCGACCCTTCTTATACGGGATTTCATGTAGGGTGGAAGCCTGATCGCTGGCCTCAGGCTTTTAGTCGCATCTGATAATCATGCGCCACCCAATCGGCACGGGCCAACCATTGGTCCTCGGGCTGTCGCGCCGCCAGGTCCGCGCCGATTTCAACCTCGTCGAAGCCCGAACGGCGCGCCATCGCGTATTGGTCGGCAATCACATGGCCCGTTGCTCTCAGCCGACCGACAAATCCCATTCGCCGCAGGGTCCGTGCAATGGAAAAACCGCGGCCGTCGGCGAAGCTCGGAAAATCGACGCGGATCATGTCGATCCGATCGAGATGCCCCTCCAGGTCAAGCGCATTAGCCTCGGACGGCACATCCACCGCCATCACGACTGCATCGTCGTTTGCCGCCAGTTGATCGAGCGCGGTATAAGGTGCAGTCCAATCGTCGGACTGGAAGCCGCTGTCGGTGACAATCACACCCATAGCCGCGCCTCCTCGGTGCGCTTGATCCGGCCAGTTTCAAAGTGAATGCCACATTCCGTCTTGCCCTGACCGCGCCAGCGCCCGGCACGGAGGTCTTCGCCTTCGGCCACGCGCGTCGTGCAAGGCGCGCAGCCAATCGACGGGAAGCCCTTGGCCACCAGCGGATGCCGGGGCAGGCGATTGTTTTCCATATAGTCGCTGATGTCCCGGGGCGACCAATGCGCTAGGGGATTTATCTTGATGCGAATTTCACCGTCTGCTTCGAAGAACTCCAGCGCGGCCCGCTGCCCGCCCTGAAACCGTTTGCGTCCTGTGATCCAGGCATCAAACGGTTCCAAGGAGCGGGTGAGGGGCAGGCTTTTTCTCATATCGCAGCAGGCATCGGGGTTATGGGCGTGCAACCGGTTGTTCGGGTCTTTCAGAAACGTCTGATTCCGATCTGGCTGTATAATCTGAACCTCCAGCCCCAGCTTCGCGGCCAGGTTGCGCTGGTAATCCAGCGTCTCGGGAAAGAGCATCTCGGTGTCCAGAAAGAGCACTGGCGTCGCCCGGTCGATCACGGACACCATATGCAGCAGAACGACCGAGTCCGCGCCGAAGGACGAGACAAGTGCCGTTTGCCCCACGATCGGATCGGTCAGTGCATGTTCCAATACCTTGGTCGCCGAGTGATGCGCGTGTCGCGCGTTCAACTCGGCCACGCGTTCGCTGACCGGGGCGAGGGGAGCTTCAAGCGGCATGAGCGGCCTCCTTCTGAGGGTATAGCGCTGCCTTGAAAGGTCCCATCCCCAACCTGCGATAGGCCTGAAGGAAGGTCTCTTCCGGCGCCTCGCGACGTTCCAGATAAGCACCGACCAACCGCTCGATCGCCGGAATGATCTCGTCCGCGGAAAACCCGGGGCCAGCACGTTCGCCGATTGCTGCCGCTTCCGTGCCGTCACCGCCAAGCGTGATCTGGTAGTTCTCCACCCCCGCGCGGTCGAGGCCCAGAATTCCGATATGCCCCACGTGGTGGTGGCCGCAGGCGTTGATGCAGCCGCTGATCTTGATCTTAAGCGGCCCGATCTCGTGCTCCAGCTTCAATTCGTCGAACCGCGTTGCAATCTCTTGTGCAATCGGGATCGAGCGAGCCGTCGCTAGCGCGCAGTAATCCATGCCTGGACACGCGATAATGTCCGAGATCAGACCGACATTCGCGGTGGCCAGCCCGTGCTCGCGAAGCGTGGCATAGACCTCCGGCAGGTCGGACTTGTGGACATGGGGCAGGATGACGTTCTGTTCGTGGCTGAT
>JASJDQ010000178.1 GCA_030065075.1 Paracoccaceae bacterium
TTTTCGTCCGCGCTGGCCCTTGCCGCCGCGTCGCCCGCCCTTGCCGATCTGACGGCGGCAAGGGCCAGCGCGGACGAAAACATGAAGGTGCGAGTGGGGGTCATGGGTGGATTCCGCTTAAAATGGGACATTCGATTACGGTAACAATCAAGGCAGCCCCTGTGGGGTCAAGGAAAGGCTGTCGCCTGACGCTGGGACAAGCTAAGCGTGACCCTGATAGCACGCTGTATGGCAAAAAGGAGGCCCGAAATGCCCGTTCATGGCAAAACTGTGATCATCACTGGCGCCAGCCGCGGCATTGGTGAAGCCTCGGCCGAAGTATTTGCAGCCGCTGGCGCCAAGGTTGCTCTTTTGGCGCGCGACAGCGCCTCCATCGAAGAAATCGCGGGGCGCATTGGCGATGCAGCACTTGCTATTCCTTGCGATGTCAGCGACTTCGCGTCGGTCGAGAAGGCCGTGAATACGACCGAGGCACACTTCGGGCCGGTCGAAGTCCTTATCAACAACGCAGGCGCCGTCGAGCCGATTTCACATCTTGCCGAAGCCGATCCCGAAGACTGGGGTCGCATCATCGACATCAACCTCAAAGGCGTCTTCTATGGCATGCGCGCCGTCATGCCCGGCATGATCAAGCGCGGCTCCGGCACCATCCTGACCGTGTCTTCAGGCGCGGCCCATGGCCCCGTCGAAGCGTGGTCACACTACTGCGCGTCGAAAGCCGGCGCCGCCATGCTGACCCGCTGCGCCGACAAGGAGGCCGGCGACAAGGGCCTGCGCGTCATGGGTCTGTCGCCGGGCACGGTCGCTACGCAGATGCAGAAGGAAATCAAGGCGAGCGGCATCAATCCGGTCAGCCAGTTGGATTGGTCCGCTCATATCCCAGCGGATTGGCCCGCAAAGGCGCTCCTCTGGATGTGCGGGCCAGAGGCGGACGGGTACATCGGTCAGGAAATCTCCCTTCGCGACGAAGACATCCGCCGCCGCATAGGGCTGATCGCATGATCGAAGCCGTGCGCGATGGCGGTCTGCTGACCTTGACACTGAGCCGCCCGGACAAGGCCAATGCTGTGACAAGGGACATGCTGTCGGACCTAGCGGACGCCGTCGAGGCCGCCAATGCTGATGAGACCTGCAAGGTCATCGTCTTGACTGGCGCAGGCAAGGTCTTTTCGGCCGGCGCTGACCTTAAAGCCGCGCGCGCGGGCCTTGCCACCGACCCGGTTTGGGAACGCCTGTCGGGTGCCATCGCTGATTCTCCCTGCCTCACCATCGCCGCACTCAACGGCACGGCAGCAGGCGGATCGCTCGGCATGGTGCTGGCCTGCGATTTGCGCGTGGCAGTCCCGGGCGCCAAGGTCTTCTACCCGGTGATGAAGCTCGGGTTCTTGCCGCAACCCTCCGACCCCGGGCGACTGACCGCTTTGGTTGGCCCGGCAAAGGCCAAGCTGATCCTGATGGCAGGCGCAAAGATCGAAACCGACGAGGCAGTGTCCATCGGCCTCTTCGACCGAGTGACCGAAGACCCGATCGCTGAAGCGCACGCGCTTGCCGCCGACGCCCTCGCCGCCGATCACGCCCACGTCGCTGCGATAAAGGCTATGCTGCGGGCTTAGCCGCCGCCTCGTCCGGGTTCAGCGCCCAGGCGCGCGCCACCTCCAACTCGTCCTTTGGAAAGACTCTCAAGCTGATCGGCATCACCATGCTGGCGGCGCGCGTCAGAACACCAATCCAGCCAATGTCAGATACAACCGCTACATGGGTGATGTTCCGCAAGTGCTGGTAATCGAACTTCAGACCGTCCAGCATGGTCGATACGTCGAAGCCCTCGAATTCATCGACCACTTCCACCATCCGGATCTCTCCATGCTTTGCGATGAACGCTTCGAGTTTGGGCAGAACCTCATCCACATCGTGCTGGGTCACGCGCCCCAAGACGCGAACTTCCACCACCGGTGCCGTGTCGTGTTCGGTATAAATGCAAGCCATCGGCGGACCCTCCTTTGTCAGGGCACAAACTGCACGGGACATGTCCGGACCGCCTTGACCTACATCAACCCTTCCGCCGCTTCCCCGGCGTCTTCGAGTGAAACCCCGGCGGCCGCTTGCCGACCCAGCGAATGAACTTCTCCAGCCGAGGATGGGCGCGCAAAGCTTCTATCGTACTGAAATCGCGCGCCAATTCCGTCTCGCTCAGCGTCGCGTGGATCTCGTTGTGGCAAATCTGGTGGAGAAGAACCGTTGGCCCACCTTTGCCGCCCCTCAGTTTGGGAACCAGATGATGCAGGCTTTGACGCGCCTCGGGCGGAATGGGCCGCTCGCACAGGGGACAGATTGGATCGGTCAAAGCGACCAATCGACGATTGGACCCTTGGGCACGATGCCCAACGGATTGCGCAACTCCGACGGCGAGAAATAGCCCTGTTTGTACACCTCGAACCGCACCGTCTCTGACACCCCCGGCAAGGCATAGAACTGCCGGGCATAGGCCCAAAGCGCCGGGTAATCCACAAGTCGCCTGAGGTTGCACTTGAACGCATAATGGTACGCCACATCGAACCGCGCGAGCGTCGGGAAAAGCCGCAAGTCCGCTTCGGTCATCGCATCGTCCACCAGCCAGTCGTGGCCCGTCAGCCGGTCTTCGATGGCGTCTAGCGTCTCAAACACCTGCACGACGGCGTCGTCATAGGCCTGCTGCGTGCGCGCAAACCCGGCACGATAGACGCCGTTATTCACATTGGCATAGATGCGGTCATTCCACGCATCGATCTGGTCACGGAGCGGCTCGGGGTACAAATCCGGCCCACCAAACGCTCCCATCATCCGCACGATGTCGGCGCTCTCGTTCGACACGATCTGTGCCGTCTCACGATCCCAAAGCACCGGCACGGTGAGCCGCCCGGTGTAGCCCGGCACCTGCCGCGCATAGACCTCATGCACCGCACGCACTCCCAACTCGGGATCGGCGAACTCGCCCGCCTCGTCATAAACCCAACCTTGCTCGGTCCTGCGCGGGCGGGCATAGGCCGCCGACACCTTGTCTGTCAGCCCAAGCACCACGCGCGCTAGAAGCGCGCGATGCGCCCAGGGGCAGTTCCATGCCGCATATAGGTGATACCGTCCTGCGTCCGGCGTGAACGGCCCATCTGCCGTGATCCAATTCCGGATTGTCGACGCGGCGCGCTTGAACGCGCCGCCTTCCGTCGTGTCGGGTCCCGGATCATCGACCCGGTAGGTTCCATCTATCATCACGCCCATGGGCGTCAGCTTAGCGCGGCCATCGCCCGCTTCCAGCCCTCGCGTGCGGCCATGCGATCCGCATGCGCCGCCAACCGGTCAGACGTGACGGCGACCTTCGCGCCCCGCGCCCAGCGCACCATGTCGGCGGCAAAGATGTCGGCCAGACTGAACACGTCGCCCGCAAAGTAGTCGTCTTCGCCGATCAACGTATGGAACTTGACCTCGGCCCGGGCAAAGTCTGCCTCTGCCACCGCGCGCATCCCTGGCGCACGCTGATCCTTCGGCAGCACGAACCCATGCCGCGCCATCAGCCAGATGGGCGCTTCCATCTCGGTCAGGACGAAGTTTATCCGCGCCTCGACAAGCGCGCGTTCGAGCGTTCCCGGCGGATGGGTCAAACGCCCCGCGCGATCCGCCAGATAGTTCATGATCGCCAACGAATCCGTTAGGACCGCCTCGCCATCCCGAAGTGCCGGAATCTGCCCTAAGGGGTTCACTGTATAGACGCCATCCGAATGCGGATTGGCGACCTCATGGGTGTACTCCAGCCCCAATTCCTCCAGCGTCCAAAGCACCCGAAAAGTCCGCCCACCCTTAGGTCCGATCAGCGTCAGCGTCATCGCCGCCCCATCCATGCCAGCCGCAACAAGGCGCGCTCCATCACCGCCATCTCGGGTACATTGGCGGTCGACCGAAGCGTCAGGTCGGTATCCAATAAAAGCGCCAGCGCGCGCTCCAGCTTTTGCATCCCCCAGGCGCTGGCCTGCCGCTGTAACCGGTCACGGCGCGGCCCGAAAACCGGCGGCCTCAGCTTGCCGATGCCCGCGCCCGCACCACCCGGGTCGGACGCCACCCGGTGTAACATCTTGAAATGCCGAAGCGCGCCGATGCAAAGCCCAACCGGCCCAACGCCCTGCGCCTCTAGCCGTCTCAGCACGGGCCCAAGCTCGTGCGCCTTCCCCTCGGCAGCGATATGCAGCACATCGTCAATACCCGCCTCGACCGAGGCCGGAGCCGACAATTCAACCTCATCCACCGACAGGGGCGTCTCATCGCCAAGCTTGTAAAGCGCAATCTTTTCAAGCGTCTGGCGGAAATCGCCAGGGTCCAGAACACGCGACAGATCTGTCAACGACGCCATCGCATCGGTCGAGATGTTCTTCAGCCCAGCCTGGCTCAATGCCGCTTCGATCTCGGCCCGGCTGGGTGGATCATCATAGATGCCGGTAGCATAGGCATTGGCGTGGTCCTCGAAGAGCTTTCGCAACTTCGACCGCGCCGCCAGCGAGCCAGCGGTGACGATCACCTGTGCATCGCCCGGCGCCCAATCCTCAAGCGCGGTCCCGATAGTCTCGGCCAGCCCATCGCCCGCGTCTTCGACAAAAGCAACGCGGGGACCCGGAAAGAACCCCTGCGTCTTGATTGCATCGTTCAGAAGCGCTGTATCTTTCCGCAGATCAGCCGCCGCAATGCGCGTGAGTCGCATCTCATCCGCGCCGCTCTCGCCGATTAGCGCCCGGATCACCTCCTGCCGGCGCAGAGCCACCCGCATCGCATCGCCGCCATAGATCAACAGACCCGTGGCCTCCGGATTGGGCTTGGCGAAGTATCCCGGCGCTTCGCGGGTAGACAGCTTCATGGCAAATCCCGCGTCAGCAGATCGGTGACGATCCGATCCGCGAGAATAACCATCAGCCGACGTCGCGCATCACGCTGGGCAAAGGTCGTGGCGACCGTGGTCGAGGTGGCCGAATAGCTGGTGAAGCTGCGCTCACGCCCGGTTGCGACCTGCCCACCGTCGCCGATACGGTTCAAGCGCCAGTCCACTTGGCCAGTCACGTTGAAGCGGCTGATTTCGCCATCGGGCAGGAACCCCACAGATTGCTCTGTTATGCGAATGTCCGCCAGAAGTGACAGGTCCGCGCCCTGCGGCAGACCCAACCGATCCTCAAGCCGCTTGACCAGAGCAAAACCTTCCTCGTCCGCAGGTCCCGCCACCTGAATGCGGCCCCTCAGATCATTGCCCTGCCCCTCGGGCGCAGTGCCATAGACGGGTGTGAACCCGCAGCCCGAAAGAGCAAATAGCCCGACCAACAGCGCGCGCCTCTGCCATTTGACTGGCGACATACGCTTCTGGTTTCTCGTCTGTGGTTCAGATAACGACATTGACGATCCGGCCCGGGACGACGATGAGCTTCTTCGGCTGACCACCGGCCAGCGCCTTCTTCACAGCTTCGTCTTCCAGTGCCAGCTTTTCAACCTCGTCCTTCGGCAAGTCCTTGCTGACGGTGATCTCCGACCGGCGCTTCCCGTTCACCTGAATGGGCAGCGTCACCGTGTCATCGACCAGCAAGCTCTCGTCCGCTTTCGGCCAAGGCGCGTTGGCAACCAGTCCTTCTCCGCCCTGCATTGCCCAAACCTCCTCGGCCAAATGCGGCGTCATAGGCGCCATCAGTTGCGCAAGTGTCATCACCGCCTCGCGCCGCGCCGCATGGCTCGCCTTGGCCTTCGCCAGAACGTTGGTGAAGCCATAGAGTTTGGCGATAGCGACGTTGAAGCCGAAGCTCTCAATCCCCATCGTCACGTCGTGGATTGTCCGGTGCAGCGCTTGGCGCAGCGCATCATCTTCGCTTCCGGCATCCGCGCCACCCGCTATATCCGTGCTGATCCGATACACACGCGACAAATGCTTGAACGCGGCCTCGGCGCCCGCTGCCGTCCACTCCACATCACGTTCCGGAGGCGAGTCGCTCAGCACAAACCACCGAGCCGTATCGGCCCCGTACTGATCGATTATCGCCACCGGATCGACGACGTTCTTCTTCGACTTCGACATCTTGGCCGAGGGGACAACCTCGACGTCCTCGCCGGTCGCTCCCAGCCGCGCGCCGCTTTCGTGAATCTCGACATCCTCCGGGAAGTGATAGACTGGCCGGTCGTTTTCATCCCGGGTGACATAAATCGCATGCGTCACCATCCCTTGGGTGAACAACGCATCGAACGGCTCGATCGCACTCTCCGGCAAATGCCCGCAGATATGCATCGCGCGGGCAAAGAAGCGCGAGTATAGCAAGTGCAAGATCGCATGCTCGATCCCACCGATATACTGATCGACGTTCATCCAGTATTTGGCGTCATCCATATTTGTCGGCGTCGTCGCCCGCGGCGCCGTGAACCGCGCGAAGTACCATGACGAGTCCACAAAAGTATCCATGGTATCCGTCTCGCGCTTCGCAGGCTTGCCGCAAGACGGGCAAACACAATCACGCCACGAGGGGTGCCGATCAAGCGGGTTGCCCGGCACACTGAAGTCAATCGGCTTGCCGTCCTCGTCATAAGGTAATTCTACCGGCAGATTCTCTTTCTTCTCCGGCACCACACCGCAAGCGTCGCAATGCACCACCGGGATCGGACAACCCCAATACCGCTGTCGGCTCAGTCCCCAGTCCCGAAGACGATAGTTGACCACACCCTTGCCCCAACCCTGCTCCTCGGCGAAGGCGATAGTCGCATCGACAGCTTCCTCGCCGGAGGCCACGGTCAGACCGGCGAAGTGATTGATCCAGCTCACTTTCTCGGTCTTCGGCGGCACGAACGCGACATCATCCACCATCTTCGGATCATCCAGCGACTGAAACGTCTCGATCACCGGAAGCTCGTACTTCCGGCAGAAATCCAGGTCCCGCTGGTCATGCGCCGGGCAGCCGAAAATCGCGCCGGTCCCGTAGTCCATCAAAATGAAGTTCGCGATCCAAACCGGCAGGTGCCAATCCGGATGCAACGGATGCCGCACCTCGATCCCGGTGTAATAGCCCAGTTTCTCGGCCTTCTCCAAAGCCTCTTCCGTCGTTCCGCCCTTCGTCGCCGCCGAATTGAACGCCGCCACCGCCGGGCTTTTCTCGGCCAGCTCCTTCGCCAGCGGATGATCCGGAGAGATGCCGACAAACGACGCTCCCATCAGCGTGTCGGGCCGCGTCGTATAGACCTTGATCGGATCACCACCATCCACGCGATCAAAGTCGAACTCCAAACCACGAGACTTGCCGATCCAGTTCTGTTGCATCAGCTTCACCTTGGCGGGCCACTGATCCAGGCCGTCGATGGCCTCCAGCAATTCCTCGGAAAAGTCACTGATCTTGAAAAACCACTGCGTCAACTCGCGGCGCTCGACTTCGGCACCCGACCGCCAGCCCTTGCCGTCGATCACCTGCTCATTCGCCAGCACGGTCATATCGACCGGGTCCCAGTTGACGATGGCCTCTTTCCGATAAACCAGCCCCTTTTCCAGAAAATCGAGGAACATGGACTGCTGCTGGCCATAGTACTCGGGGTCGCAGGTCGCGAACATCCGCGACCAGTCCAGCCCAAAACCCAAGGGCTTCATCTGATCGACCATCGTGTCGATATTGCCGTACGTCCAGTCCTTGGGATGCCCACCAGACGCCATCGCAGCGTTTTCCGCAGGCATCCCGAACGCATCGAAACCCATCGGATGCAGCACGTTGTGACCGGTCGCCAGCTTATACCGCGCGATCACATCGCCCATGGTGTAATTCCGCACATGCCCGATATGGATCCGTCCAGACGGATAGGGAAACATCTCCAGTACATAGTACTTGGGCTTCGCCTCGTCGCGCATCGCCTCGAAGGTCGCCGCCTCGGCCCAAGCCGCCTGCCATTTCGGCTCAATGATTTTCGTATCGTACCCGGTCATTCCTGCGTCTCCGAAAGCGCTTTCATGTCCAATAAAAGGGCAAGGTGGGAAGGTCTAGGCTCCCGCATCTCCATCGCCCCGGAAATATCTCGGGAGGGTCCGGGAGGAAGCGTTCGTTGATGCGCCATTGGTTCGAGTACCAATGGACGACGCCCTCCCGGTGGATCGGCACGCGTCAGCGCGGCGAAACCTAAAGGTTAAGATCCCGCAAGCGCAATTGCCGCGCACGCGTCAGGATCGCATCCTCCACAGCCCGCACGGTTTCGGTCGGCGCAGGACCGCTGCGTGTCGCCAGAGCGACGTTCAGCGACCGCGCTTCCAGGGCGGGATCGCGAATGAAGATGGTCGCCCGATACGCCCGCCCACCACCGGGAGGCGTGCCGTAACCGGTAACGATCACTCCGGAAAACGGGTCCGCGGATTGGATCGGCAGAAAATTCAGGATATCTAAAGACGCGTTCCAAAGGTACTTGTTGACCTCGATGGTTGTGTTCGGATCATCGGTGTTTTCGAAAAGGTCAAAGAAAGTCGACTGCCGCGTATTCTGGGCACTCGTCGACTCCAAATCTTCACGCACGTTCCGTTCCGCCGCGCTTTCACCCGGACCGTCATCCGTCCGAAAGACCTCGGTCACCCGACCGCAGCCCGCAAGCAGCAATCCAACGCACAAAGCAAGTGCCGCGTTTCGACCGATTCCATTCGACTGCGACGACATACTTGCTCCCTTCCCTAGGTTTCCGGCATCACTAGCCGAGCCGTCGGCGACGAACAAGGAAATTTCCTTAAACTAAAGGCTTGCGACCACTGAAATCACTGTGGCAGCAATGCACCATCCCGATTGAGTCTGGTTAACAAGGGGGGACCCTCGCTTGCAATCTCGGGTCACTGGGGGGAAACACGGTGTCAATCAGATCGGTGCGACCGATTTGAGACGCACCTTTTACACACGAGGGAAAAAAG
>JASJDQ010000179.1 GCA_030065075.1 Paracoccaceae bacterium
GTGGTGTGGCGCTTCTGTCCTTCGGACGGCAGTGGTTAATGGGCTTCAAGGTACATTGTCTGCCGGGCCATTGCGCAGGTGACGACAAAGCGCTGGCGCGGCGGCCTTCGGCCTCGACTCCGCGCCCTTATGGCACCCACGGGCTTGGTGGCAGGCGGAGCCTCAGGCGATGATGCCGGCCTCTCCAAACTCTTTGCCCGCGCGCAGGCCGAGCTCGATGAAGGCCAGGTCCTCAGTCGGGGCGGCGGCGTCGAAGCGGCGGCGGCGGAAACCGGGTTTCCAGGTCAGCTCGACGATGGCGATCATTGCAACCTCGTTCGCGGCCTCGATCTTTTCGAAGAAGACTACGTCGAAGACGGCATCAACGCCCGGGACGGCGGTTGCGTTCAGCGCGTCCTCCAGAAGCGCCGCCCAGTCCTGACTGCTGGTCGCATTCACGGGCAGAGGCACGGCAGAGAGGAGCGTGCCCGAGAGGATGAGTTTCGCGGCGTCGCGGCGTGAGAGCGTCATACCCTCAAGCTGCCCGGTTTGGGGCCAGTCGGCAAGGTGAATTCAAGCCGCTTTCGGCGTCATGACATCGACGAGCGCATCGACGAGCGCGTCATCTCGCAGCCGCAACGGTGCGTTCAGCGCATCCGCCATGGCCATGCGCAGGATAAGGCCCAGTAGGGCCGTGTGCATTGCAGCCGCCGCACGGCGGGCATCCACCAGCCGCTCGTAGCGACCGTTCTTCATCAGGCAGGCGGCGAGCGTGTCGTACATCTCGGTCGTGGCGGGATGGATGCGGCCAAGGGTGGTCAGCATCTGACCGTTCCGGCCCGAGCGCTGCCCGATCTGGGGTGTGACATACATCAGGCGGAACCGGTCGAGGTCTGCGGTGTGAAAGACCGCCAGCGCGCTGATATAGGCGCGGATGGCCTCGGCCGCCGTGACATCGGCCCGGATGGCAGCCATTCCAGCGGCGCTTTCCGCTTCCAGGGCGGGACGGACCAGGGCTTCGATCAGGCGGGCCTTGTTGGGGTACCAGTAGAGCACGGCCTGTTTCGAGACACCCACGCGGGCAGCCACCGCATCGAATGTCAAGGAATCCGGCCCTGTGGATCGGACGATTTCTTTTGCCGCGGCCAAGATACGTGCTGCGGTCTCTCCCCTCTTGGGCATATACAGAACCCTTCACTTACCAATGGCAAGGTAGTTTATTTTCAGAGTGTTAGGGAAGGGTGACCTGGGAAACCGAGCGTTTCCGGTTTGGGGATATTTGAACACCGTTTCTTACAAAGACAGCAGAAATGTTTCAATTGGATCCCTGCGTTTAAGGCGATGTTAGCAATGGTCCTTTAGCCAGTACTGGATCCGAGCAGTGATCCACTAAACTTATCAAACCGTAGCCAAAACCAAAACAAGTAAGCGAGTGTCAGCCGATTGAGGCCGATACTCGCCCTTGTTAACTCTTTGTTAAGCCGATCTTAATAATTTGGACAGCGCTGCCTTAACGGCACGGGTTTGCGTCTTGTTTTTGGCTACGGGACCCAAACAAAGCCCCGACGTCAGTTTTCGACGTCGGGGCACTACAATGCCAAGTGGTCGTCTAGCGCAAGAAGCCACGATAACATCGCCTCCTGTTCGATATCGTCGCCATAAATGACGTCATCTCCTGCGCTCCCGTAAATTTCATCCGATCCGACACCCCCTGCCAAGACGCTGCCTGAGCCTGATCCCCGCAACGTATCGTTGCCTGCAAGACCGAGCAAAACGAAGTCAGTCTCGGTCCAAATCATATCATTTGCTTCATTTGACAGCGACGCGACCCCACGCCCGGTTTCGAGGTTCGTTAAGGATTGATTTTGGTCGGGTAAGGGAACTCCATCGATTGAGTGCTGGAACTCGAGCCGTGTCACCATGAAGTCGCTGGTGTCTCGCAGGTCGAAGTGATCGTATTGAATTGACTCCGGAATCAGGATTTCCGGAATTGCCACCGCTTCGGTCGAGGCGTCCGAAGGGCGTATGCTTTCTATTGTCACATAGCCAAGTTCGAAGCCTTCGGGAATCGAGACGTCGAGCGTCACCGATGCCGAACTGAGATCCCAGTTTGCAATGAATGCTACATCGCGCGTTCCACCATCCGTGAAACCGAACACATTGGCATGATCCGAAGAGACAATGCCGTTTTGCGCGTCGACAACGACAGCGTTGCCATGGAAAACGTCGGTTGCGGTCAAACCAACCACGCTGTCTGCCAAGAGGCGGTATACTTCGCCGTGATAACTGACGGAGTAGTCGTTGCGGGTCACACCGCCTTGCGTAAGAGCACCAATCCAAGGGCTGTCCATGCCGTACACCGTGGCGTAGTCAATGCCCGCTTCCGAAAGCTCACTAAACATTTGCAGCGTCGCGTGAGCGGCGCGCGGCCCGAAATCGAAAAATGGGCTGTCCAGGGACTCACCATCGCGGTCGACATCAGGGGCGGCCCATCCCAGGACTAATTCAAGCGATGAGCCAAGCGCCGCCTCCCAGAGAGCTGTGTGCTCTTCAAGTGTGTGTTCACCGACACCGGGCGTCAGGTGATGACCAGTCTGGTTAAACATGTAGAGGTATCTGTGCCAAATGAGAGCGTCGATGGCGTCTTCAACGCCTGCATCGAGGAAAGCGGCAATGAAGGCATCCGCATCAGAAACCTCGCCGTCCTGCACAGCT
The DNA here is from genome assembly GCA_030065075.1 of Paracoccaceae bacterium. Lineage (GTDB taxonomy): Bacteria > Pseudomonadota > Alphaproteobacteria > Rhodobacterales > Rhodobacteraceae > JAJDOD01. The sequence continues at coordinate 2,695 of JASJDQ010000179.1, forward strand.
TCGGTGTCATCATTGCTTTGGAAACGCGCTGCTTGCACAGCGATCTTGAAGACATCCGAACCGTAGGCGGATTCAGCAGTTTCCAGGGCGGATACGATTTCGGCAAAAACCGCAGCAAAGTCATCTTCAATATCCGGATCGTCCGCGAAGGCAGACCATGCATCTGTCGAGTAATACTCCGCACCGATCTCGAGAAGGAAGTCATCGGGGATCGGGCCAAATTCACCGTTGAAAAGCCGGTCCGTAAAGGCGGTGATATCGGACTGGATCCACGCCTTGGCCGCGACCGGGTCTGTCCGCATCAGTTCGACGTATCGCGCGCTGGGCACGATCATGGCGAAAGAAGCTCCAAACTCATTTGCGGTCGCGAACATCTCGCTCAGCCCGGGGCGAGGATTTCCGTTCCAAAGTGGCCAGTTATCGACAATCGTCGGCGTGCTGATGTCGAAGGCATAGCCATTGGCTTCGATGCGATCCTCGGCATTGATGCCCGCAGGCCAACGGACATGCGTGATACCCAGATGCTGGGCCTGCACTTCCCATCCGGGCAGTCCGGTCCAGCCAAGATACTCTCCACCAAGTTCCGATGGACGGATTTCGTCACCGACCATGTTGCCGGTGTGATCAATGACAATTGTTGACACAGGACCCTCTCATTCGGAGAGAGCCTAAAGGCTTTAAGTATCGAGGCCGTTAACCGAAACTTAAAAATCTTGACAGTTTGCAGAGATGCCAATTCTCAAGTCTCGAATTTATCTTTGTCGCACAAAAAAAAGCCCCGCAAATCCACGGGGCTTTTCAATTGATTACTTAGACGTGCTTACTCGTCGTCTTTGTTGAGCGCGGCGCCCAGGATGTCGCCGAGGGATGCGCCTGAGTCGGAGGAGCCGTATTGTTCGACGGCCTCTTTCTCTTCCGCAATCTCGCGGGCCTTGATCGAAAGGCCGAGCTTCCGCGACTTGGCATCGACGTTGGTGACGCGGACGTCGACCTTGTCGCCGACCGAGAAGCGGTCGGGACGCTGTTCGGCGCGGTCGCGCGACAGATCCGAGCGGCGGATGAAGGATTTCATGCCTTCGTATTCCACCTCGATCCCGCCGTCTTCGATGGCGGTGACGACAACGGTGATGATCGAGCCGCGCTTCACGCCGTCGACGACATCCGAGAAGCTGTCATCCAGCGCCTTGATCGAGAGCGAGATGCGTTCCTTTTCGGTGTCGACCTCGGTGACCACGGCCTTGACTTCGTCGCCCTTGCGGAAGTCCTGGATGGCATCCTCGCCGCGCTGATCCCAGCTGATGTCGGAGAGGTGCACCATGCCGTCGATGTCGTTTTCGAGCCCGACGAACAGACCGAATTCGGTGATGTTCTTGACCTCGCCTTCGACATTCGTGCCGACGGGGTGGGTTTCGGCGAAAACTTCCCACGGGTTGCGCTGCGTCTGCTTCAGGCCCAGCGAGACGCGGCGCTTGGCGCCGTCGATTTCGAGGACCATGACATCGACTTCCTGAGAGGTCGAGACGATCTTGCCCGGGTGGACGTTCTTTTTGGTCCAGGACATCTCGCTGACGTGGACCAGACCTTCGACACCGGCTTCGAGTTCCACGAAGGCACCGTAGTCGGTGATGTTCGTCACGCGGCCCTGATGGACCGAACCGATCGGGAACTTGGCATCGACGCTGTCCCACGGATCGTCCTGAAGCTGCTTCATGCCTAGGCTGATGCGGTGGGTTTCCTTGTTGATCTTGACGATCTGGACTTTCACCGTTTCACCGATCGAGACGATTTCCGACGGGTGGTTCACACGGCGCCAGGCCATGTCGGTGACGTGCAGAAGGCCGTCGACACCGCCGAGGTCAACGAACGCACCGTATTCGGTGATGTTCTTGACCACGCCGTCCACCGCATCGCCTTCCTTGATCTTGCCGATAACCTCGGCGCGCTGTTCGGCGCGGCTTTCTTCCAGGATCGCGCGGCGCGAGACAACGATGTTGCCGCGGCGGCGGTCCATTTTGAGGATCTGGAACGGCTGCTTCAGACCCATCAGCGGGCCGGCGTCGCGCACGGGGCGCACATCGACCTGAGAGCCGGGCAGGAAGGCCACGGCACCGCCCAGATCGACGGTGAAGCCGCCTTTGACACGGCCAAAGATTGCGCCTTCGACGCGGGCGTCGTCGGCATATGCTTTTTCGAGCTTGTCCCAGGCGGCCTCGCGGCGGGCCTTGTCGCGGCTGATAACCGCTTCACCGCGTGCGTTTTCGACGCGGTCAAGGTACACCTCTACCTCGTCGCCGACAGCGATTTCGGGGGCTTCACCGGGATTTGCGAATTCCTTGAGTTCGACGCGGCCTTCCATCTTGTAGCCGACGTCGATGATGGCTTGTCCCGCTTCGATCGCGATGACTTTGCCTTTGACAACGGACCCTTCGTCGGGCGTGTCAATTTCGAGGCTTTCGTTCAGGAGGGCCTCGAATTCCTCCATGGTTGCGTTTGCCATGTGGCGTTTTTTTCCTATCACTTCGGTTTCACTGGCCGAGCGGTTGTCTCCGCCGGTCTTGGTTAAGGTTGGTCTTTGTCGGACTGGTACGAACGCAAATAAGAAGGGTCGGTGAGTTACCGACCCTGCTCAAGTCTCACGCTCGCGACTGTTCCGCCGCTTCGACGATGCGCGGTATAGTGCGGGTTTGGAATTATGGCAAGGGGTTCGTCCACTTGCCTCAAAGCCCGTGGCGCGGCAGGTTGTGGCGGACCGCGATCTTGGGACCTTTGGGTTGAAAGTACTGTTTGTTCATCAGAATTGCCCGGGCCAGTTCAAGCACCTGGCGCCTGCCATGGCGGCGGAGGGGCACGAGGTGTTGTTCATCGGGCAGAAGAACAAGCCAACGCCCAAGGGCGTGCAGCGGCTGGAATACGAGCCGCACCGCAAGGTGACGCCGAAGATACACCCCTATCTGGCGGGGACCGAGGCGGCTGTGCTGAACGGACAGGCCGTGGCGCGACTGGGGTTCGGGTTGCGCAACAAGGGGTTCGTGCCGGATGTCATGATCGGCAACCCCGGCTGGGGCGAGACTCTCTTTTTGAAGGATGTTTGGCCGGATAGCCCCCTGATCCAGTTGTCGGAGTTCTATTATAACGGCACCGGCTCTGACGTGGGGTTTGATCCCGAGTTCGACACTGGGCCAGACGCGGTTCTGCGCTCGCGCGCCCGGTCCTCGCAACATCTGTTGGCGATCGAGGCGGCGGACTTGGCCTATAGCCCGACCGAATGGCAGAAGGCGCAGTTTCCGAAGGTCTATCGGGAGAAGATCAGCGTCATTCACGACGGGATCGATGTCGACCTGATCGCGCCAGACGCCGAAGCGCGCTTCCCGTTGCCGGACGGTTCGGAGCTGACGCGCGCCGACGAGGTGCTGACCTATGTGTCGCGGAACCTCGAACCCTATCGCGGGTTTCATTCCTTCATGCGTGCCCTGCCCGCCATTCTGGAATCGCGTCCGCAAGCGCAGGTCGTCATCGTCGGCGGAGATGAGGTGAGTTACGGCGGGCGGCCGAAGGAGGGCGGTACGTGGCGCGAGACGCTTCTGGCCGAGGTTGGCCCCCTGCCTGACAGGGTGCATTTCACGGGGCGCATTCCCTATCGCGACTATCTGAGCCTGTTGCAGGTCTCGTCCGTGCACCTTTATCTGACGTATCCTTTCGTTCTGAGCTGGTCGATGCTGGAGGCCATGGCAACGGGCGCTTTCGTGATCGGGTCGGCGACGCCGCCGGTGGAAGAGGTCATTCACGACGGGGAAAACGGCTGGCTGGTCGACTTCTTTGACAGAGAGGCGATTGCCGCGCGCGTGGTTGAGGGGTTGGCGCGCCGCGGCGAGATGGACGATTTGCGACAGGCGGCGCGCGAAACTATCGTTGCGCGCTATGCGCTTGGCGATTGTCTGGCAAAACAACGCGCCTTGATCGAGCAGGCAGTAACCCAGTTTTAACGCGTTCCGTCGATACCTGTGTCCGATGCGAAGCGAGGCGCTGGAACAGGCTGAATGAGTGACGACACCATAAATGGCGGCAGCGGCAATGACACGATCTTTGCCGGGATCGGGAACGATCTGGTTTCTGGCGGCCTGGGTCAGGACGTTATCTTCGATGGCGCCGGCAATGACACGGTCTCGGGCGATGAAGACAACGACAGCTTCTGGCTTGCCAGCGGATCAAACGATGGCGAGGACAGTCTGGATGGCGGGTCCGGCACCGACACGCTGATCGAGGATCTGTCGGCGGAAACGGCGGGCGCTTTTACCGTGACAACGGACCTTGCTGCGGGAACGCACTATCTGGACGCCGGTGCCAGCGGTGTCGATACGCTGACAAGTATCGAGAATTACACGCTGATCGGCGCGTTCGATGCGACGGTCACGGGGAACACGCTGGCCAACATCCTGACCACCGGCGACGGGCTGGACCTGATCCTAGGCGATTCAGGGAACGATGTGATCTCCAGCAACGGGGGCAACGATACGCTGGGCGGCGGCTGGGGCGATGACACGTTGAACGGCGGTTCAGGCAATGACGAGATCAGCGGCAACGATGACGATGACAGCCTTTCGGGCGGCGGCGGCTCGGACACGCTGATCGGCGGCAGCGGCGATGACGTTCTGAACGGCGATGGCAGCCCGGACACGCTGATTGGCAACGCGGGTGCGGATACTCTTGATGGTGGCGAGGGATCGGACCGGTTCACGGTCGATGCTTTGGATACGGTCACCGACACCGGCACCACCGGGTTCGACGTGGCACTGGTCAACAATGCCTTGGGCGTGTCGCTATCGCTGGCGACCTGGTCGGGGGTCGAGCGGGTGAACGGGTTCACCGGCAACGACAGTTTCGACGCCAGCGCGCTGAGCGTTGGCATCGTTCTTTCGGGCGATGCGGGGGACGACACGCTCATTGGTGGGTCCGCCAACGACACGCTTCTGGGCGGCAGCGGCACCGACAGCCTTGTCGGCGGCGGCGGCAATGATGAGATGCTGGGCGGCACCGGGAACGACACCTTCGATGGCGGCGCGGGGAACGACACCTTCTATATCGGCGAGCCGGGCGATTTCGTCTTCGACGGCGGAAGTGGAACCGACAAGGCGGTTATCAACGCGGCGGGTGGCATTTCGCTGTCGATCGGCAGCTGGTCGGGTGTTGAACGGATCAACGGGTTCTCGGGCGGCGACAACATCGATGCGACAGGCAATTCGGACAATCTGATCCTCGACGGGCGCGACGCGGCCGACACATTGGTCGGTGGCTCGGGCAACGACACGATCTATGCCGGCATCGGCAACGATCAGATCGACGGCGGAAGCGGTGACGATGCGCTGATAGCAGGCAGCGGCGACGACATCCTGCACGGCGGTCTGGGCGACGATTTCCTTCTGGGGCAGGCAGGCGCGGATCGGTTCATCTTCGACGACAACTTCGGGCGCGATGTGGTGAAGGATTATCTCGACGGGACCGACACGTTGGATTTCACGCTGCATTCCGGTGTCTCCGGCCTGTCGGACCTGACAATAACGCAAAACGGTTCGGACACGCGCATCACTCTGACCGCCGGGGGAAGCGACCTTTTGATCTTGGCGGATGTCACGGCCACGGATCTGGATGCCGGAGATTTTCTCTTCTGAACTCCTCGCCAACCTGACACTGCAGAATGCAGGAGGACTTGATGAACACTGCCGGACGAAAGGTGATCCACGCCGTGCGCAGTTTCTTTTCGGCTCTTATCGATCGCCGGGCCCGCCGCGAGGCGCGGATCATCGCTCCGTTCTTCGACGCCGATTTCTACCTTTCGACCTATCCTGACGTCGCCGCATCGGGGAAATCGCCCTGTCTGCACTACGCGCAGTTCGGTTGGCGCGAGGGCCGGGACCCTTCGCCCAGCTTTTCGACGGCAGGGTATCTGGCCGGGCACCCTGACGTTGCGCTGGCCGAGAAAAACCCGCTTTTGCATTTCGCCGAAGCCGCGGGGCAGGCCGAAGAGCGTCCGGCAACGGAACCGGTGGCCGGGCCCGCCGCCGACGACGTTGTCCGCCTTGTGGCCGATCATGTGGACACCGGGTTTTACAAAGCCAAGTACGCACAATTTGTCGATACCGGCCTCGAAGCCGCTGAACACTATTGTACCGTCGGTTGGCGGGAGGGACACGACCCAGCGCCGGACTTCTCG
>JASJDQ010000180.1 GCA_030065075.1 Paracoccaceae bacterium
AACCGAAGCCCCAAGCGCTATTACATGGAACTGAGGCTGCAAAAGGCGCGGAACCTGTTGATGCAGACCGACATGAGCGTCATCAACGTCGCCCTGGCCTGCGGCTTCACCTCGCCCTCGCACTTCTCGAAATGCTACCGCGCGCAATACAACACGACCCCTTATCGCGAACGCGGCGCGCAGGCGGCGAGGTTGGCGATTTAAGGGGCCAAAAAGGACCGTTTTCGCGAAAAGACGGTCATCTGGACGGACAGTTCGGTCCCAACGCAACTGATCGAATTCAAATTTCGCATTGCATCAGGGGCTCAGTTTCACACGTCACGGCTCAGCCTCCCGGACACTAGAAACACCCAATCATTGAGCCTCATATGCGGGGTGATCGCCTTTGACGTCGATCAATCCAATTGGGTAGCGGGTCGGTATGATTGGCGGTGCCTTATCAACGAGGGCAGGAGAGCAGGTTTGAGCACCGAACCCGACATAGCGACCCATGCCGCCGACTTTCCGCATTGGAGTGACATAGCAGGGCGTTCGGCGCGAATTGCGTCCGTGTTGTTTGTCGCGGCCACAGCTTCGACTATGGGCGCCCAGATGATCCTGGAGCAACTGCCGGACGCCGCGACCGGTGTTGCCCCGCAACAAAACCTCATCGCCCTTGCCGTCGTTTTGGAGATTGTTAACGGGCTCGCCAGTGCAGGGATTGCCCTGGCCCTTTATCCCGTCTTGCGCCACGTGTCCGAGTTGATGGCAACGGGTTACCTGGGGCTGCGCATAATCGAAGGCGCATTGGGTGTCGCGGCAGCGGCGAGCCTTATGTTGATCGCGGTGCGGGAACCTGACACCTCCGCCTGGGCCGTCGCCCATCACGATGCCACGTTCCTTTTGGTTCTGATCGTTTTTTGTGTCGGGACCTTCTGTTTCTATCCCCTCTTGTACAAATACCGGCTTGTGCCGCGCCTGCTGTCACTTTGGGGCATAATCGGCGGGCTGATGTTGCTGATTTCCTGTCTTCTGATCCTGTTCGGTCGGATCGAGATAGGTGGCATCACGGACCTTGTTCTTTCGCTGCCGATCTGGATCAACGAAATGGTTTTGGCGGTTTGGCTCTTTACGCGCGGCTTCGATCTGAGCCGGTCAAGATAGGGGTTAGGGACGTGCCAAGAGCTTTGCGACTGGGTCTAACTCCAACTTCGCAATAGCAGACATTTGGACGACGTGCTGCATTCGGCACCTCGGGCTCGGAGCCGCCAATCCACCAGCACGTAACACGACGTTAACCTTCCTGAACGTCCGCACGCGTGACCTGCCGCCCGTTCTGGAAACCGATCCGCCCACCGACGCAATACCGACGGGATACCGACGAGCCATTTTAGCGCCAAACCCCGCATTTCAACGCGTTGACGCGTCTGCCAATCACGCGCAACACCCGCGCGTCGTGCGCAACGTTAACCGCTCTTCCCTCGGCCCTACCGATCCACTAGCGTCGCGGCCATGGAGACCACCCAACATGACAGCCGCTACTCTTGGGCACGCCTCGCCATAAGCCTTGGCCTAAGCGTCGTGGGCTCCATCGGCATGTGGGCGGTGATCGTCGTTCTGCCTGCAATGCAAGCGGATTTCGGCATCTCTAGGGCTGCCGCAACCCTGCCCTACACCGTCTGCATGGCCGGGTTCGCCTTGGGCAATTTGATGCTGGGTCGTGCCGTTGATCGTTGGGGCATCACGCCCGTTTTGGCGGTGGCGAGCGCGGCACAGGCACTCGGCTTCATCCTTGCAACCATGACCAATTCGCTCGCCATCGTCTCGGCTTTGCATATCCTTCTGGGCCTTGGCGCCGCGGCGAGTTTTGGCCCCCTCATAGCCGATGTCTCGCAATGGTTTCTCCGCCGCCGCGGTATCGCGGTCGCCATAGCCGCCAGCGGGAACTACCTTGCAGGCACAGTCTGGCCCACGCCCATCGCATGGGTGATGGCCGACTACGATTGGCAAGGCGCGTATCTGGTCCTCGGTGTCCTAATCCTGATCGTAGTAGTTCCCGGCGCGTTCCTGCTACGCCGCCAGATCGACGCGGCCTCGTCCGAGCATGCAACTGCTGCAGCGGCCACCAAGGCGGCGAGCATTCGGCTGTCGCCGCGCACGCTTCAAATCCTTCTGGCGATTGCAGGTATCGGCTGCTGCACGGCCATGTCCATGCCGCAGGTGCATATCGTAGCGCTGTGTATCGACAGAGGTTTCGGCGCAGAAGCGGGCGCCGAGATGCTGAGCCTGATGCTGGCCGGCGGTGTCGCCTCCCGGCTTGTCTTCGGAGCGCTGGCCGACCGCTTGGGCGGGCTATTGGTTCTGGCCATCGGGGGCACCTTGCAGATGCTGGCGCTGAGCCTGTTCCTGTATCAAGGAGACATGGCGGCGCTTTACCTGATTGCGCTGATTTTCGGTCTCAGCCAGGGCGGGATTGTCCCGGCCTATGCCATTATCGTCCGGGAATACATGCCGCCTGCCCAGGCCGGGCGCCGCGTCGGCATCGTCATTGGCGCCACCATCATCGGCATGGCTTTCGGTGGCTGGGTCACGGGTTGGATCTATGACCTGACGGGCAACTACCAGGCCGCGATCTGGAACGGCATCGCCTTCAATCTGGTCAACATCGTCATCGCCCTTGGCATCCTGATGCGCGTCCGCGGCGGCACCGCGAACGCCCAAACAGCCTGATTTAGAGACGCTCCGTCCCGAAGGTATCGCACTCGGCGACATTCGCCGTCTCGTAGCCACGTGCAAACCACCGCTGGCGCTGCTCGGAGGTGCCATGCGTAAACGTATGAGGTTGCGGCACGCGGCCCGCACTTCGCTGCAGGGTATCGTCGCCGATCTGGCGGGCGGCATTCATGGCCTCGGCGATATCTCCGCGCTCCAGCGTGTCGAACTTGGCGTCCGCAAGGCGCGCCCAGACACCCGAGTAGCAATCGGCCTGCAGTTCAACCCGCACACTGATCTGGTTCGATTCAGCCTGAGACACCTGACCGCGAATGCGGTTGGCCTGGCCAAGGACGCCTAATTCGTTTTGCACGTGATGGGCAACCTCGTGCGCCACCACATAGGCAGCGGCAAAGTCCCCGCCCGCCCCCATACGGTTCTGCATCGTCGTGAAGAAGTTGGTGTCCAGATACACCTTCCTGTCCGCCGGGCAGTAGAACGGACCGGTCGCCCCGCTGGCGTTGCCGCAGGGCGATTGGGTGATGCCCTTGAACAGAACGAGAGTCGCCGGATTATAGGGTTTGCCCACCTGACGGCGGAAAATCTCGGCCCAGATCTCTTCGGTATCCGCCAGCGTGACGCTGACGAACTCGCCCGCGCGCTTGTCGGCTTCGGTCAACTCGCCGGTCTGGATCTGTGTCGATCCTCCACCTTGCCCCTGCAAAAACGGCGTGACATCGATCCCGAAGAAGTACCCTAGACCCAGCACAAGCAACATGCCCACGATCCCGATGGAGCCCCCGGTGCGCACCGGAGAACGGCGCCGGTCCTCGATATTCGAGCTTCCCCTGCGGCCTTGCCAACGCATGCCTCTCTCCCTCACATTCTTGTCGCGCTTTGCACATTCTGCACAAGCCTCGTCAAAACGGCAACGCCATCGACGGGTCAATCCGAGGCCGGTCGTGGATTAATCTCCACAGCCTCGGCACCTGGAAAATTGAAGTGTGGTGTGCGGGGCGTCGGTTTGGTAGGGCGAGTTTCGCAAGCGAGCAACGAACAGGAGACGCATGCATGGACGCGCAGTCCCATGACGATATGCCAATACAGTTCCATGACGACATGCCAATCTCGCGTAGGCTCTATCAGTTGGTCGAAGACGCCGAGGGCGACGCTGTCACGCTGCGCTGGATTATGACCCAGCTTCACGAACGGGCGTTTGGGCTTTTTCTTCTGATCCTGGCGTTGCCCTGCTGTATCCCATTTCTCTACGGTATCCCGCAAATCGTTGCCTTACCGTTGATGTTCGTCGCGGCACAGATTCTTTTGGGCCGCACGTCGCCCTGGCTGCCCGAAGGCCTCGGCGCGCGGGAGGTTTCGAAAGCTGGCCTACAAAGTCTTGCAGACCGGGCGAAACCATGGCTCGAGCGGATCGAGGCCGTCAGCCGTCCGCGGCTTGCATGGCTGACGCACCCGCCTGTCGACCGCGTATTCGGCGTTGCACTTGTGCTTTTCAGTGCGTCGATCCTTGTGCCATTGCCCGGCACGAATACGGTCCCGGGCTTTGCGGTCGTCATTGTCTCGATGGGATTGTTGCAGCGCGATGGTATCCTTGTTCTGGTAGGATCACTGATAGGGACGGTGTGGATCGCGACACTGATCTTTGCGGGCGCGACACTTGCAAGTTTGGTAAAAGGATGGGTCGGCCTATGACCGCTCGAAATCTAATGCTTCTCGCCGCTGGAGGATCGCTGGCGCTTTTGCTGGGCGCCTTCATATTTCAGGCCTTCGGCTTTGCGCCCTGCAAGATGTGCCTCTGGCAGCGCTGGCCTCACGCGGCTGCTATTGGCGTGGGCGCGCTGGTGCTGGCTGCTGGCCCCCTCGTGCTTCTAGGACTTGCCGGGGCGTTGTCGGCATTAGTCACGGGCGGGATCGGCGTGTTTCACTCAGGCGTCGAACAGGGATGGTGGGAAGGACCGACCTCGTGCTCCGGCGGGTCGGATACGCTGGAGGGGCTGACCGGATCGGATCTGCTGTCCATGGACGCACCAGTGAACGTGGTCCTGTGCGACGAGGTCGCCTGGGCAGACCCCGTGATCGGCCTGTCGATGGCAACGTGGAATGCAGTGATCTCGTTCGGGCTGGCCGCACTTTGGATCGCCGCGCTCCGCCTGCGGAACGTAAACAATGCGCCGCAGTAATTGCTGACAAAGCAACCTGCCGTCCTCGAGCCCGCGACATTAATGTAGTGTAAATTCGCCCGTGATGTTCTGCCACTCGCCGGGGGCCAGTTCCTTGCGGTGCACGAAACGTACCGAATGAAGCGGGCCGTCCAATTCATCCTGCCAGAACTCGATGAATTTGAAGAGCTTCGGATGGTCCGGTGCCAGGTCGTAATCCTGCCAGATGAACGTATTCAGCACGCTCTGGAAATCCGGCATCCGATAGAACATCTCAGCCGTCGTCAGCCCGTATCCCTTCAATAAAAGCTCGGTTTCGCGTTCACTCATATCAACCTCATTTTCTGCCCTTACCAAGAATTGAGCCATGAGATTCGTTTCTTTTCAATGAAAACAGTATGTTGGCACTCCTGCTAACTGGCTGCCAACGCTCGAGTCGTTCTGCCATTGCACCCAAACCTTGGGGTCTGATAGAGTACAACTAACCAAATCTAGCGGTTCGATGAAAAAGCGAGCAGATTGTGAACGATACGCCCGAACCCCCTGAAAACGAAGACGAAATGCCGCCCGCGCGCCCGCCTTACGACGGGCCGACCGTGTCGATCGAGGAGGAAATGAAGAATTCCTACCTCGATTACGCAATGAGCGTGATCGTGTCGCGGGCCATTCCGGATTTGCGAGACGGATTGAAGCCGGTGCACCGCCGCATCCTTTACGCGATGCATGAAACCGGGAACTCGCACGACAAGGCTTATCGCAAATCGGCGCGGCCCGTGGGCGACACGATGGGCAAGTACCACCCCCATGGCGACGGCGCGATTTATGACGCGCTTGTTCGCATGGCGCAGCCGTTTTCGATGTCGCTGCCGCTTCTCGACGGGCAAGGGAATTTCGGCTCGATGGACGGCGACAACCCGGCGGCCATGCGCTATACCGAAGTGCGGATGGACAAGCCCGCCGCGGCTCTTCTGGAAGACATCGACCGCGATACGGTCGATTTTCAGGACAACTACGATGGCAAGGACCAGGAACCCACGGTCCTGCCGGCCCGCTTCCCGAACATGCTGGTCAATGGCGCGGGCGGCATCGCCGTCGGCATGGCTACGAACATCCCGCCCCACAACCTGGGCGAGGTGATCGATGGCACACTGGCGCTGATCGAAGAACCGGACATGTCGACGGAAGCGCTGATGGAACACATCCCGGCGCCCGATTTTCCGACCGGCGGCGTGATCCTGGGACGCTCAGGCGCCCGCAAGGCGTATCTGGAAGGCCGCGGCAGCGTCATCATCCGCGCCAAGACCCGGATCGAGGAGATCCGCAAGGATCGCTACGCCATCATCCTGGACGAGATCCCCTATCAGGTGAACAAGGCGGCGATGATCGAAAAGATAGCCGATCTGGTGCGCGAAAAGAAGCTGGAGGGCATCAGCGGCGTTCAGGACGAAAGCGACCGCGTCGGTGTCCGCGTCGTCATCGAACTGAAGCGCGACGCAACGCCCGATGTGGTACTGAACCAGCTTTACCGCTTCACGCCGATGCAGACCTCCTTCGGGTGCAACATGCTGGCATTGAATGGCGGACGGCCCGAACAGCTGACGCTTCGCGACTTCCTGACCTACTTCATTGATTTCCGCGAAGAAGTCGTTGCCCGCCGCACCGCGTTCGAACTTCGGAAGGCCCGCGAGCGCAGCCATATCCTCTGTGGTCTGGCCGTCGCGGTCTCCAACGTCGACGAGGTTGTCGCCACCATCCGCGCCAGTGCCACGCCGGCCGAAGCACGCGAAAAGCTGATGACCCGCGCTTGGCCCGCCCAGGACATCGCCGACTACATCAAGCTGATCGACGATCCGACGCATACGATCAACGACGATGGCACCTATAACCTGTCCGAGCGCCAGGCCCGCGCCATTCTGGACCTGCAACTTCAGCGTCTGACCCAGTTGGGTGTGAAGACGATCACGGACGAACTCGAAGAACTGGCCGCCAAGATCAAGGACTACCTCGACATCCTGTCGTCGCGCGAACGCATCCTTGCGATCATTTCCGACGAACTCCGCGAGGTGAAGGAGCAATTCGCCGTCCCCCGCCGCACCGAGATTGTCGAATGGTCCGGCGACATGGAAGACGAGGACCTGATCGAACGCGAAGACATGGTCGTTACCGTCACGGCGGGCGGCTATATCAAGCGCACGGCACTGGCCGAGTTCCGCGCGCAGAAACGCGGCGGCAAGGGACTGTCGGGCGGCTCGCTCAAGGAAGATGACGTTGTCACCACGCTCTTCGTCGCCAACACCCACACGCAGCTTCTGTTCTTCACGACCGATGGCATCGTCTACAAGCTGAAGACGTGGCGATTGCCGCTTGGCGGGCGCACCTCGCGCGGCAAGGCGATCGTCAACATTCTGCCTATCCCGACGGGCGTTTCGATTGCGGCGATCATGCCGGTCGACCGGGACGAGGACGAGTGGGATCAGTTGCAGATTTTCTTTGCGACGACCCAGGGTGATGTCCGCCGCAATGCGCTGTCGGATTTCACCAACGTGAAATCCAACGGCAAGATCGCCATGAAACTCCCCGACGGCGTGGAAATGGTGAACGCGCGCATCTGCACCGAGGACGACGACATCATGCTGGTCACGGCGCTTGGCCGGGCCATCCGTTTCCCGACAACAGAAGTGAGGGTCTTCAAGGGCCGCGATTCGACTGGCGTGCGCGGCATCAAACTGGCCGATGGCGACAAGGTGGTGTCGATGTCGGTCATCCGGCACTTCGAGGCCGATCCGGCCGAACGCGCCGCCTATCTGAAGCAACGCCGTCTGATGGCGGGTGCACCGGAAGAAGAGGTCGAGGCCGACGATGACGAGGAAGCCGTTGCAGAAGGGCAGCTTAGCCCGGAACGCTATGCCGAAATGTCGGCGTCCGAAAACCTGATCCTGACCATTTCCAGTGGCGGGTCCGGCAAGCTGTCCTCCAGCCACGATTATCCCGTGCGCGGGCGCGGCGGCATTGGCGTGATGGCGATGGACAAGGCGATGCGGGGCGGCCCCCTTGTCGCCTCCTTCCCGGTCGAGATGGGCGACCAGATCATGCTGGCCACGTCCACCGGACAGTCAATCCGGGTGCCTGTCGAGGGCATATCGTTCCGCTCGCGCTCGGCCGGTGGCGTCAAGGTCTTCAATACATCCGAAGGCGAAGAGGTCGTCTCAGTGGCCTGGATCGCCGAACAGCAGGACGATGAAGCTGGCGACGAGGATGATGGATCAGAGACGCCGGAAAGCTGACCCGTTGGTTTCTTGAGTGCCCGTTTCCCTGTGAAATCGGGCACCTTTTCAGCGTCAGTTTCTAAAATTTCGGACCTCAAGTTTAGTCAACTGACTATCACAAATGCACTAACCCGCTGAATTCCCTCACCATTGACAGTGTTGGTGAAACAAGGATTAATGACGCCCGTTAACCATTTAATACTATTAACCTTTTATTAATTTCAAAGCTCCGCCAAATTTGCTCCAGCCGGTGGGGGCCAGCAGATGGAGTGAGTGGTATGCGGACGCTGCTTTTTGTACTTGTATCGAGTTTTTCTTTTCCGGCGTTTGCGCAAAGCTCGCTAGGGATCACCGGCGCCGAGTTTTCACTGGGGGCTGTCGAGGATGAAGCCGGGGAATTCCAGGGGCAAGCCTCCGGCATCGTCGATGTGGCAATCACCGAGCATCACGGGTTTCAGGGCGATGTGCTGTTCTCGGGTACGCATCACGGGGTGATCGGCACAGTCGCCGGACACCTCTATATGACGCCCGTTCCCGGTCAGAAGTACGGTGTCTTCGGGGCCTTCAGCGACGTCGACGGGCGGTCGATGCTTTACGGCTCCATCGGCGTGGAAGGCATGCTGTCGCTCGGCCTCAACACGGTTGTAGAAAGCCGTATCGGCATGGGCTGGGCCGATCACGGACTGGACTATGTCTTCACAGGCGCCTCGCTGGCGCATGAAATCACGCCTGCATTGGAC
>JASJDQ010000181.1 GCA_030065075.1 Paracoccaceae bacterium
AAGGCGTCCCTGAGCGCGGCAAGCCCCTCGGGCGAGAGCATGTCGAAGATCAGCGTGCTGACGGATTGCAGCAGGAAGACGTAGATCGCCGCCGACAGAAGCAGCCCGACCACAAGGCGCCACAATTCGGACCGCGCCAGTGCAGGCGCGACAAAGGTGGCATGGGCGCGATAGTCGGGGCGTAGCAGGTCAAGCATCAGGCAAGCGGCGGGGCGGGTGGCCCGGATTCCTGCG
Organism: Paracoccaceae bacterium; assembly: GCA_030065075.1. Lineage (GTDB taxonomy): Bacteria > Pseudomonadota > Alphaproteobacteria > Rhodobacterales > Rhodobacteraceae > JAJDOD01. The sequence goes on from JASJDQ010000181.1 coordinate 235, forward strand.
GGATGCGCACCTTTGCCTGCCGCAATAGCTCGGCCGCGCCGGTCAGGTAGCTGGCGACTGTTTGCAAAAGATTCATGAGAACGCCTGTATCGTTCTCAATAACAGAACGGAACTCGGCCGCACCGATCCGCAGGAAGGTCACCTCTGTCAACGCGTCCATCTGCAACTGCCGGGGCTCGTCCAGGATGATCGAGAGGTCGCCGATCAGGCGCCCGGGCTCGACCGTGGTCACGGCCACGTCCTCGCCCGTCGTCTCGACCGGGTAGCTCAGCACGGCCTGACCCGACACACACAGGTAGGCGGCGTCGGGCTTGTCATGCATGTTGAAGATGCGCTGGCCCGGTTCTGCCGTGTACCATTGCGCGGCAAAGGCCAGAAGGCGCTGGTTGCGCAGGTCGAGCCCTTCGAAGGTTTCGTTCTTGGAAATCGCCGCAATCTTGCGCCGCAGATCGTCCGAGCCTTCGTCATCCTCCGTATCGACCGAGCGGGTGCGCTTCACACCGTCCACGTGTCCGCCCTTGATCTCGACAAAAAGGTCGTAGGCCGATGGGTTCTCGAAACGGTCTTCCATGAAGATCAGGGTCGTGTCGGGCAAAAGCCCTTTCAGCTTCTGCCGCGTCTCGCGCCGGGCCTGTGCATCGTGGCTGGCAAGCGCCTTGTCGAGGATCAGCACATCCGGGCGCTTGATGCCCGCACGAGACAGGGCCGCGCGTTCCTGAAAGACCGTGCCGATGCGCGCGCCGCCAAGGCCGGTTTCGATGTCAAAGATCAACTCGGCCACCTGACGGCGCAGCCCCTTCATGCGCAGGCATTCCGCTACGACCGCCTCAATCTCTTCCGCCGCGTTGCCCGCGACCATCGAAACCCGTCCGTACAGCGCGTTTTCGAGGATCGAGAGGCGCGGCAGGTAGGTTTCGCGACTGATCGGGACGAACAGGTCCTCTGTCTCGGAGCGCAGGGAGGCCGAATGCCGCCTGCGGATATCGATGATTTCCTGCTTGAAGCTTTCTGGGAAGGCCGGGCCGATCTGTTCCGCCGTGAAGGCGAAGGGCACAGTCAGAAGCAGGGCAAATTCGTCCTGCGACAGGGCGTCATCCCCTTTGGTGCGGCGCCGCATGGCGATGTCCACCAGTTGCTCGTACAGCTCTTCCTCGATGTTCAGCGCGGTGAAAAGCGGGTGGCTCGTGCCGTCCATGCCGAAGGTCTGGTGCAATTCCTCGACGAGCGTCTGCGAAATGGCGATGGCCTGTTCGGCAAGCCCGTGCTGGAAGATCAGGCCCAGAAAGCGTGAATCCGAGGCAAGGCCCACCTGGCTGATCTCGCGCCGGGGGGCAGCGAAAAGGATGTTGCCGCCCAGGGGCACTGCCGGGTTGAAGCTTTCAGGGTCGAAATTGTAGACATTTGTGTCCAGACCCTTTTCCGCCAGCCGTTCGGCCACTTCGTCCCGGATGTCGATGATGGCTGCGGCCAGTTCGGGATGACGCTCGGGATCCATCTGCGAGGTCAGCATGCGGCGGAACATGAATTCGTCGATGCCCATGGCCTGCACCAGTTCGAACCACCAGGCGCGAATGTCATCTTGGCCCGAAAGGCCTGCCAGTTTCGGGTCGATCCAGTCCGAGGCAAGGGAATCGAGGCTGTTGCCCGTGCGCTGTGCCTCGATCAGGTCGCGTTTGCTGAAGGACTTGGCCATCGGATCAAGGGGCGCATGCATCAGGGGCATCAGCAGGTTCGACCCCAGCGTGCCATCAAACAGATAGGGGCGCGAATGGGCATAGCCGACGCGGGCCGAGATAACCGATTGATGCAGGTCCATCAGGTCGTGTTCCCCGATGGTGATGGATCCGCGCGCGGGCAATACCTCGCGCGTCAGGACCTCGGCCAGGGCCAGCCGTTCCGCCTGGGTTGCCACCTGAATGGCCACACGCGCGCCCGGGGGAATCGTCAGGTCGATATCTTCCAGAACCGGGTTGCCGTCTGAATTGCGCACGGTCACGTCCTTCAGGACAATCTCGCCCTTCAGATGCGGGATCTCGTCCGGCTCGCCCTCGAACAGGCGTTCGTCGATCATGTCGCGCGGGGCAAAACGCTCGGTCACGATCTCCCACCGCAGTGCCATGTCCTGTGTCTGGTTGTAGTAGAACAGCAGTTCCTTCCAGGGGCTCGACAGATCCTTGTAGGCCGCAAGGGCGGCCACAAGCGCGCCCACGGTGATGTCCCCGCGAATGGCCAGATAGCCGCCGACGGAATAGAAGAAGAAGGGGGTCAGCTGCGTGATGAAATTGTTCAGGAACTTCATGAAGAACTTCTTCTGGAAGATCTTGAAGCGGATGTAGAACAGATGCGACAGCCGGTCCGAGAACACGGCAAGGCGATAGCGCACACCCCCGTTGGTGCGCAGGTCCGAGATACCGGCGGCACTTTCACCGATCTCGGAGGCGAAGGCGCGGACCTGCTTGATGCGGGCCTTGTTCAGCAGGTTGATCTGGCGTTGCAGCATCGGGATCAGCCAGGCCTGCAAGGGGATCAGGGCCACGCCAGCAAGGCCGAACCAGACCGATTGCATGAAGAGGAAAACAACGATGATCAGCATTTGCCCGGCCTGAAAGACCGGTTGCGCGACCGCATCGCCCATAAGCCCGCCCATGGGCTCAGCCTCGGAGGTGACCATGCTGACCAGCTCGCCCTGGCTGGTGGAGCGGAAGTAGGATTTCGGAAAGCGCAGCATGCGCGACAGCAGGGAATAGCGGAACCGGCGCAAGAGGCGTTCGGCGACGACACCCTTCATCGTGTTCAAGCGCATCTTGAGCAGGCCGTGGATGGTCACGGCGGCGAGGTAGCCCACGCAGAGGGTCATCAAAAAGGCGATCTGGCTGAGTTCGAGACCCAGGATCGTGATCGTCTCCATGTCTGAACCGATGGCATCGTTGATGATGCGCTTTGGCAGTTCGAGCGAGATATAGAGGAAGGGAAAGGTCACCAGCGTCAGGGCCAGCAGCATAAGCTGGTCGCGCTTGGAGTACTTCCAGATAAAGGCGAAAAGAGTGCGTTCCATAAGCCGTGCCGCCGCAAGACAGACGGGCAAAAGGCACGCCTGAAAGACAGGTATTAGGGCAAGTTAGGCGTCAACGCTGGGCATTACAACCAATGGTGTCCGAAGGGTTGCTTGCAGGGGCGGTCCGGCTTGGCTATTCGGTGGGAACGTTCAGCCAGGGAGAGGCCAGATGCTCAAGCGCGAGTTCGACAAGTCCAAACTGCCCAGCCGTCATGTGACCGAAGGGCCCGAGCGGGCGCCGCACCGGTCCTACTACTACGCGATGGGCATGACGGAGGAGGAGATCCACCAGCCGCTGGTGGGCGTGGCGACCTGCTGGAACGAGGCGGCACCGTGCAACATCGCGCTGAACCGGCAGGCGCAGGCGGTGAAGATGGGCGTTAAGTCGGCCTATGGCACACCGCGCGAATTCACGACGATCACGGTCACGGACGGGATCGCCATGGGGCACGAGGGGATGCGCTCGTCGCTCGCCTCGCGCGAGGCGATTGCGGACACGGTGGAACTGACAATGCGTGGGCATTGCTATGATGCCATCGTGGGTCTTGCCGGCTGTGACAAGAGCCTGCCGGGGATGATGATGGCGATGGTGCGCCTGAATGTGCCGTCGGTTTTCATCTATGGTGGCTCGATCATGCCGGGCCGGTTCGAGGGCCGTGACGTGACGGTTCAGGATGTTTTTGAGGCCGTGGGCCGCCATCAGGCGGGCCAGAACTCGGACGAGGAATTGCGCGCCTTGGAAAAGGTCGCTTGTCCATCGGCGGGGGCCTGTGGCGGGCAGTTCACGGCGAACACGATGGCTTGCGTGTCCGAAGCGATGGGATTGGCGCTTTTGAACTCGTCCGGTGCGCCCGCGCCTTATGAGAGCCGCGACCAGTATGCGACGGCTTCCGGGCTGGCCGTGATGAACCTGCTCGAAAAGAACATTCGTGCCCGCGATGTCGTCACCCTTAAGTCGCTGGAAAATGCTGCGCGCGTCGTTGCCTGCACTGGCGGGTCGACCAATGCCGGTCTGCATCTGCCAGCGATCGCGCATGAGGCGGGGATCGATTTCGATCTGGACGATGTTTGCGACATTTTCCGCGATACGCCGTACTTCGTCGATCTGAAACCGGGTGGTCAGTTTGTGGCGAAGGACCTTTATGAAGTGGGCGGCGTTCCGGTCGTGATGAAGGAACTTCGCAAGGCGGGTCTGATCCACGAAGACTGCATGACCGCGAGCGGCGAGACCATGGGTGAGGCACTCGACAAGATCGAGGGTTGGGCCGACGGGCGCGTGATCTATCCGATTGAAAAGCCGATCACGAAGACGGGTGGCGTCGTGGGCCTGAAGGGCAACCTTGCGCCCGAAGGGGCCATCGTGAAGGTGGCTGGTATGTCGGAAGAGGAGCAGGTCTTTACCGGTCCCGCGCGTGTCTTCGAATGCGAGGAGGACGCGTTCGAGGCCGTCAAGGCGCGCACGTATAAGGAAGGCGAAGTTATCGTCATTCGGAACGAGGGCCCGGCGAGTGGTCCCGGCATGCGCGAGATGCTGGCGACGACGGCGGCGTTGTCGGGTCAGGGCATGGGCAAGAAGGTGGCGCTGATCACCGATGGCAGGTTCTCGGGCGCGACTCGTGGGTTCTGTGTGGGCCACGTTGGACCCGAGAGCGCGCGGGGCGGGCCGATTGGTAAGCTGCGCGATGGCGACATGATCACGATCAACGCCATCGAGGGAACGATCAGCGTGGACGTTTCGGACGAGGAGCTGGACGAGCGTGTCTATACGCCTCGGGAGACGATCTATAGCTCGGGCGCGCTTTGGAAATACGCGCAGCTTGTTGGCTCGACCCGGCTGGGGGCCGTGACACATCCGGGCGCGAAAGAGGAAAAGCACATTTATGCGGACCTTTAGGGCGAGCATTCTTCTGCTCGCCTTGGCGGGCTGCGGGTCCGTTTCGTTCTTTGGCGGGGAAGGCGCCGCGCCGGAAAAGATCGCGCTCGCGGATGGTACCGTTGTGGAAGGCGCGCCCGGCTGGTGCGTGGATACGGCCACAACACGGACCGGTGGCGATCCGGCTGTTGTGGTGCTGGGAAGTTGCGCGGCATTGAATGACGGCGAGGGTCCTGCGCCGGACGTGCAGGGCATTCTCACGGTTTCGGTCGAAGAAACTGCGGGCGCTGCGCCAAGCAGCGAAACCATCGAGGCCTTCTTCGACACAGATGCCGGGCGCAGTGTACTGGCGCGCGACGGGCAAGCGGAGAGCATCAGCATTCTGGAGAAGAAGCGCGAAGATGATCTTCTGTTTCTCAGATGCGCGGACGCCAGCACGCCCCCCGGCACGGACGACGACATCTGGCGGGCCCTCTTCGTGATGGAGGGGCGGTTCGTCTCGGTTTCGCTTTATGGGCTGGAAGACCAGCCAATCGAGCCTGACCTGGGCCTTGATGTGGTCACGGTGCAGGTCGAAGCGCTTCGCGCGGCCAATCAAGGTTAATCCCCGATTAAAATATTTGGCCTATCTGCGCGCAGGGACGTTGCCTGCGGATGCTGCACATGACTATTATCGCTGACACTGAGACACGGGCGGAAACCTTGTTCGGGCTGCTAGACAAAGGGACCCTTCGCAGGTGGGATCGCGCGGCGCGCGCGGTAGAAACGCTCGAGGCGTCGCGTCTCAAGCTGCTCCGCCAACGCGCCCGGTCGCTGAGCCGCCGTGTCGACAAGGTTCTGCACGTTGCGGAAGGCCGTTTGGCCCTGCCGCTTGCCGGTCACGCCGCCATTCGTCGACCGATGCATTCGGACTGGGCGTGGCGTCCGGAACTCTGGCAGGGGCCGGTCAAGCCCGCCGGACTTGCGTTGGTCGAAAACAAAACGCCCATCGGGCGTCAGGCGAAGATCTTCCACGACTGCGGTCTGAGCGAGCTTTCCGTTCGGCAACTTCGCAACACCAAGGCCGAAGACATCGCAGCCTATGGATTGCGGCTGGACGTCTTTCAGTTCGATGGTTCGTTTTTGAGCCTTGTTCTGGACATACCGCCCGAGGGCGTGGAAGGGCTGTCGCGCCGCCATGTTATCCGACTGGAAATCCGTGTTGAAACGGAGAAGCCGCTGGAGATTTTCGGGCGCATGAACGTACGCCACGGCCCCAATGTCGAGCAATTGGTGCGCGAGTTCGACGGTTCGAGCGGTGAGTTCGCTATCGAGTTCGACATGGCGGCGACGCGCCTGAACGAGGCGCGTGTCGAGCGCGCCTGGCTGGACCTGATCTTCGAAGGTCCCGAAATGAATGCTATCATCCTGCGGGACGTGACTTTAAGCAGGCGTCCGCGCGCCGAATTCTAGGAGAAGATCGCTGGCACAGATGACGCTGACACGAATGCGCTTGGCAGAGGGGGTCTGGGAAGGGCTTCTTTCTGCGCACTCGAACGTTGTGCCGCGTCTTCTCGTGCGTCACCAGGACGAGCTTGTTGGCGAGCCGGAAACCCTGGAAGCCGAGACCTCGACCGAGGATGGGCCTCGGTGGCTCGTGCGCTTCAAGCTGCCTGTTGATCGACTGTCGGACGGTGTTCAGACGTTTGTGATCGAAGATGCCGAGACGGGCGATGCGTTGGCCCATGAAACCATCTTTGCCGGTGAAGTCGTCGATGAAGACATCCGCGCCGAGGTGGCACTCTTGCGAGCTGAATTGGATTTGCTGAAACGCGCCTTTCGGCGGCATTGCTCGGAAAGCTGACGCTAACGCCTGAGGTGCTGACGTTCTGCGTTAGAGGCTATGCGGCCTGTGCTTTAGACGAAATTCACGCTGCTCATCTGGCCGCGTTCGCGTGCCATGATCCGTAGGGTTTCGAAACTTGCACGCAAGATCAGCTCTTGGCTGATCAAATGCGCCAAACTTTCCAACTTGGTCTTTTGCTCTTTTGTCCATGCGCGCGGTTGCGTGTCAAAAGCCGCAAGCGCCCCCACGGGCTCTGTATCGGGCCCATAGACGGGACAGGCCAAAACGGCTTTCATCGACAGCAGCCGGTACTCGGGCGCGTCCGGATGGTCTGCGCTTAGACTGGACACGACTTGGCTGGCATTGCTGGCGCGCACAAGCGATGCAATTGATCTGTCCAGCGGATAGGAACTGCTTAGCGAGGCCGAGTCTGATGCGACCCGAACCACACCGGCCACTTCGGCATCGTCGAAGATAATCAGCGCAGCGTTGGACACGTCGAAAAGCTCGGACGTTGTCTTGACGACCGTCTTGGCGCCCCTGAGAGGCGGTCCGTCAATCAGTCCCAGTTCCCGAACGCCGAACTGGTCGCCGACCTTATGTTTCTCAAGTCCCAAATTCGACCCCATGAGCGAATGGTCACAAATTAATCAATCCGCCCTGCAACTAGCACGTCTGAAGATGGCAAAAAACGGAGAATACCAGAGGCCATCAAAAATGTGACACGTTGAAGTCCCGTCAAGTTACGGATGAGACATCTGTTACTGTTCTTTCAAGATGAAGCGCTTGTCGCAGTACCCGCATTCGACCCACCCTTGGGATTCGTCGATCAGAAGCCATACCCGTGGATGCCCCAGAGCCCCTTCACCGCCATCGCATGCGACGCGCTTAGTCGTGACGACCTCTGTCTCGGGCGGGGGCATTTTTGCGGTGTTTGACATGGCAACTGTCCTTTGCGCTACGTTCTTGTCTATAAAAGCGCATTTCGCGCTAGGGAAGGCGTAATCAAGCGGGCTGAAGCATCCTTCCCAGCGGGCGTCCGGCCAGAATGTGCATGTGAAAATGGGGTACTTCCTGAACGCCATCTTCGCCCGCGTTTGAAATTATTCGATAGCCATTGCCATTGTCCGGCGAAACACCGAGCTTGGTACAGATTTCGCCAAATACCCGCCAAAAGTCGATAATTTCGGCGTCACTGGCGGAGAGGGCAAAATCGTCAGCCGTAACATATGAGCCTTTTGGTATCACGAGAACGTGATCGGGCGCCTGTGGGTGAATGTCCTTGAACGCCAACGTGTGGTCAGTTTCCTTGACCGTATTGTTGGGAATCTCGCCCCGCAAAATCTTGGCGAAGATGTTCTGATCGTCATAGGCGTAGGCCATGGTGCTCCTCAATCCAGGAATAGATATTCAGTCGACGCGATATCCTGCGCCTGTTTCGGTTCGATGCCGAGGAATTCGGAAAGTGGTCCGGCATTTTCTTTAGGGGTCGCTTTTTCCCGGATGCGATAGAACTCGGGGAAATTCTGGTCGCGGATCAATTCGCTTTCACGGAAGACATCGTTGCGAATGGTTGGCAGCAACGTTTTGAAGGTTTCGGGCGACGTGCGTTCTCCTGCCAAGCCGACCCGCCTCGCGTGCCCTTCAAGGTATTCGTCCGTGTATTGACATTCGATTTCCAAAAGTCGCGTTTCACTGCGGTCTGAATAGAAATCGCGGAAGAGTTCCAGGTTTGACGGGTCGAGGCAGATCAACAAGCGGTCCGTGTCGTAGTAATCGAATAGCATGCGCATCATGGCCCGGCGGTGGCGGGTTCGTTTAGCAAGCGTTGCCTGAATGCCGCCGAGGTCGGGCAGGG
>JASJDQ010000182.1 GCA_030065075.1 Paracoccaceae bacterium
GGCGGAATTGGTAGACGCGCTAGCTTCAGGTGCTAGTGTCCGTATGGACGTGGAGGTTCGAGTCCTCTCCTGGGCACCATTTCTTCTCGACATAGATGAACATCGAGGCTCGAAAATATGGAGTCATTTGCCTGTATCACGGAATCTTGCCGCCCATAGATGAACATCGATGCCGCCGGTGAGACACATCATGGAGGCATGGGCACCGTTTCAGAGGCTGATACACCAGAGGTTCTGTCGGACCTGTGAGGTACGAAGGCAGTACCGGAGTTTGGCCATACAAATGCTCGGACGGTGACGGAGTCGATCTCAACTTCCCATAGCTCCTGTCAGAATATGCCTTCAACTCGGTTCTCAGGTGCATGCGGTACACGAAGGAAGAGGTAGACTGCTGGACGAGCCTTCGCTCAGGCGACCAGGAGCCGTGCCTCGAAGTGTTTCAGTGCCGGCCGGGCCGTGGGGCCATAGCCTTCGCCCGTGCCGGGATCGAGTTCAGGAAAGAGCGTAGTGATCTCTTCGACCATCCTATCCTCGAAACAGGATTTGGTCTGTGGGCCGGGCAGGAAGCTTTCGCTGGCCAGCCCGTCAGACCAGATGATCTGATGGCGGTCGAACAGCAGGTGATAGTATTCGACCCAGCCTCCGCTGACTTGCCGCACGGCCTTGCCATCCACAAGATCGCGTGCGGCAACCAAAACTTCGCTTGAGCCGAAAAGAAGTTCGGCATGCATGTTCTGGACAAGGACACGATGGAGCGGCGAGACCCGGACCAGCCCGTGGGTGCCAAAGGTGTTCCCCGCGATCTCGACCGGGGCCATCTTGCCCTCTGCCGGCATGCGCCGCCGCCCGATCCAGCGGATCGGCTGGGCCCCTTCGTCCTTCGTTATGATCTTGTCGCCGACCTGCAGCCGCTCGACCGGCACCTCCCCTTTCTCGGTTCGAACGAGCGACCCGGCAACAAAGCAAGGCACCGTGTCGACGATGATGAAGCCGACCGCATTCTCGCCCGTTGTCGAGCTCACCTCGTAAGTGAATGCAACGTCTTCCGAGACTTCGTCGCCGACCAGCGTCAGCGTTCCGTCGGCATTCAGCGTCACGGTCTGACCGGTCGACAGCGTTACGCTATCGCCTGGCGAGACGGGTTGATCGTTGATGTGCGTGATGAACGCGGCCCCGCCCGTGGCATTGATGTCATTGGCCAGCACATCCACAACGCGGCTGTCGCCAGGGCGCAGCAACAACTCATCCGTATTGGCGATTATGGTGCCCTGAACGCTGTTGGCGGCGATAAGGACGTTCGAGTCATATGCGCTGTCGCCGACGTCGGCGATGCCGACCTTCAGCGTGTTCGTTTCCCCGGGTGTGACCGGAATGACGAATGACATCGAAACGGTGAACCCGTCCATCTCGGTGTTGAACTGGTCGGCCGTATTGCTGTTAAAAAGATTGATGTCACCGGACTGGTTGATGTTCGTGACACTGGCCAGCCCGCTACCGGCGGCGAGTGGTACTGCCTCCCCGTCGATCCAAACGGCGAAGAGATCGTTGTAGATCGAATCCGAGAACTCGGGATATTCTTCGGATGAGAACACGAACTCGATCGTGATGAAGTTCACGTCGTCATCCGGCGTGAACTCGACCTCCAGGTAAGAGGCGTCGAACGTGAATCGCCCGGCTACGGCGTTGAAATCCGGATCGTTGTTCGGGCCGCTGTTGGGCGTCGTTGTGTTGGTCCGAGCGTTGGGGTTCGTGGCCGAGATATTCGTGAAGCGGTCCGCTTCGCCGCTGGACAGGATAACGCCGGTGTCGCTGGGCACCACGCCCGGCGAAATCGCGTCGCCGTTGGAATAGATGGCCGATGCATCCGGATCGCCGGTATAGGTGGCGTTCGTCACCGTGACCCCGTTTCCGAAGATCAACTCGGCCATCTCCTGCGCCGTCGCGCCGGTGTCATAATTTAGCTCGGGCATGCCCGCCTCAGCCTCAAACAGGGCAGGGCACGCAGCCGGTCAGCCGGTTACGTGGGGAACTCTTGAACGATACGGTCGGAGTTTTCTCGCGTCCCGCACCTCATGACCCTGCCTCGGGTTTATTTTGGTTAACAATGAATTAATGCGGGTGCTCGGGGAAGATTGCATAGCAAAAGCGGGCGGATAGGGTGGTTTTCCGGTCACAGGCCGATTGCAGCCCTCTGGCTGGCAAGGTAGCCAATGGCATGACTTGTGATCCCGTTGATCTGACCCAAGCCCTGGTGCGCTGCCCGTCCGTTACCCCGGATGAAGGCGGGGCCATTGTCTTGCTGCAAGACCTGCTGAGCGATGCAGGCTTCACCTGTTTTCGCACAGACCGTGGAGGTATTGCCAATCTGGTCGCGCGCTGGGGCGACAAGGCACACCCCCGCACGCTCGGGTTCAACGGTCACACCGATGTGGTTCCGCCGGGCGACGAAACCGACTGGAGCGTCGGGCCATTCTCGGGCGAGATCCGGGACGGCTGGCTTTACGGGCGCGGCGCGACCGACATGAAAAGCGGCGTTGCCGCCTTTGTTGCGGCGGCCATCGATCATGTCGCGACCGCACCGCCCGATGGCGCGATCCTGATCACCATCACGGGCGATGAAGAAGCCGATGCGACCGACGGCACGACGGCCATTCTGGATTGGATGGCCGCGAACGGCGAAGCGATGTCCGACTGTCTTGTGGGGGAACCGACATGCCCCGAAACGCTCGGGGACATGATGAAGATCGGGCGGCGCGGCTCGATGACGGCCTTTTTCACGGCGTCCGGCGTGCAAGGGCATTCAGCCTATCCCCATCGCGCAAAGAACCCCGTTCCGGCGCTGGCGCGTTTGGTTAGCAACCTCTCGGATCATGTCCTTGACGAGGGCACCAAGCATTTCGACCCGTCAACGCTTGCGGTCACGACCTTCGACACTGGTAACCTGGCCACCAACGTCATCCCGGCGACCTGCAAAGCGACGGTCAACATTCGGTTCAACGACGCCCACAGCGCAGCCTCGCTGACGGACTGGCTGGGTGCCGAAGCCGCGCGTGTGGCGGGCGACACCGGCGTGAAGATCGATATGACCGTCAAGGTTTCCGGGGAGAGCTTTCTCACGCCACCGGGTGCCCTGTCGGACCTTGTCGGCGCCTCCGTTGAAGCGGTCACCGGCATCAGGCCGCAAACTTCCACCTCGGGCGGCACGTCGGATGCGCGCTTCATCAAGAACCATTGCCCGGTCGTCGAATTCGGTCTTGTGGGCAAAACGATGCACGAGGTCGATGAGCGGGTCGATGTCGCTCAAGTCGAGCAACTGAAGGCGATCTACGCGAAGATCATCGAAGGGTATTTCGCGTGATCCGCCGTGCCACACCAGACGATCTGGACGCCATTCTGGACATCCGGCGTATCGTTTTCATCGAAGGTCAGAACGTTCCGGAACATGAGGAACGCGACGGCAAGGACGCCGACGCGCTGCACCTGATCGCCTTCCACGACGATGCACCGGTTGGCACAGCCCGGCTCCTTTTGCAGGACGGCACCGGCAAGATTGGTCGGGTCGCCGTTCTGGACGCGGCACGCGGACTTGGGCTGGGCAAGGCATTGATGGAAGAAGCTGCGACTGTCCTGCGCGAAGAAGGCGCCGCAAAGGCGATACTGGCCGCGCAAACGCATGCCATCGGGTTTTATGAAGCGCTGGGCTATGTCGCCTACGGGGACGAGTTCATGGACGCCGGTATCCCGCATCGCAATATGTCGAAGCGCTTGTGAGGCAACAGACAGTCATCGTGATGGTCAAGGAACCGTGGCCAGGTCGCGTGAAGACCCGGCTGGGGCAAGGCATCGGCTTGACCCGTGCCGCCTGGTGGTATCGGCATCAGACCCGCGCGCTTCTCCGCCGTATCGCAGATCCCCGCTGGCGGATCGTCCTGGCCGTCTCCCCTGACCATGCAGGGCTCGCCAGCCGCGTCTGGCCCCGATATCTGGAACGGCTGCCGCAGGGATCGGGCGATCTGGGGAAACGCATGGCCCGCATGCTGCGTGCCACGCCCGGGCCAACCGTGCTCATCGGATCGGACATTCCCGGCGTCAGCCCGGCCCATCTCGCCCGCGCGTTCTCGATCCTCGGACGGCGCCCAAGCGTCCTTGGGCCGGCACCAGACGGTGGCTATTGGCTGATCGGTCTTCGCCATCCCGGTCTTGCTCCCAGCGGGTTCTTGCAGAACGTCCGCTGGTCCCATCCCAAAACGCTGAACGACACGCTGCCCACTCTTCCGGGTCCGGTGGGCTACGTCAATCAACTGAGCGATGTCGACAAGGCGTCCGACCTCGCCTGACCCTGCCTTGACCTTGTCTCCGGTTAGCCTCAACGCAAGCGTGCTCCTTCTTCATGGCCCAAATATGCCCGCCGGAGGCATGCATCTCTGCAAGCCTTGGCACGCTCAACGTTACGTGGGCCGTTTTCAACTTGTCACGTGACCTCGGCAAGTCGCCGTGCTACCGCCAGATCCATGGCGTGCCTTCCCTCCAAACAAGACATCCTCGACTGGATTGCGGAAAACCCGACACTGACGGCCAAGCGCGACATTGCGAAGGCCTTCGGGATCAAGGGCGCGGACCGGATCGACCTCAAGCGGCTGCTCCGCCGGCTGGAAGAAGACGGGCATCTGGAAAAACGGCGCAAGACCTACCGCGATCCCGACAAGCTTCCCCCCGTTTCTGTCCTGCAGGTGACGGAGCCGTCCAAGGACGGCGATCTTTATGCCCGCCCGCTTGAATGGCAGGGCGAGAGCCCGGAGCCGGCCGTGCTGCTGGTGCTCCGAGCCGCTGACCCGGCGCTGGGGGAGGGGGATCGCATCCTCGCGCGCCTCCAGCCCGTTCGGGGCGAGGCACACGCCTACGAAGGCCGGCTTATCCGCCGCATCGGCACGAACCCCCGCAAGATCCTGGGCGTCTTTCGGAAGTCGGCCGAAGGGGGGCGCATCCTGCCCGTCGACAAAGGTGTCAGCCGCGAGTGGCGCGTGGCCCCCGGCGCCACGCATGGTGCGAAGGACGGCGAATTGGTCGAAGCCGAACAGTCGGGGCCGAAGGACAGCCTCGGCCTGCCGCGCGCCCGCATCGTCACCCGGCTGGGCGACCCGTCGCAGCCCAGGGCCGTCTCGCTGATCGCGATCCACCAGCACGGGCTTCGCGACGATTTCCCGGATGACGCCATTGCCGAAGCCGACGGTATGACGCCTGCGGGGCTCGAGGGGCGCGAAGACCTGACGGACCTGCCCCTCATCACCATCGACCCGTCGGATGCCCGCGATCACGACGATGCCGTTTTCGCAGAACCGGACGATGATCCAAAGAACCGGGGCGGCCACATCGTCTGGGTCGCCATCGCCGATGTCGCGCATTATGTGCGCCCCGGGTCTGCGCTCGACCGCGAGGCCTGGGCGCGGGGCAATTCCACCTATTTCCCCGACCGCGTCGTGCCAATGCTGCCCGACCGTCTGTCGGGCGATCTTTGCTCGCTTCACGAAGGTGTCCCGCGCGCGACCCTTGCCGTTCGCATGGTTATCAATGCTCGGGGCGAGCTTACCGACAGCCGCTTCCTACGCGCGCTCATGAAATCTCCCGCCGCACTCAATTACGAAGAGGTGCAGGCGGCCGTCGACGGCCAGCCGAATGACAAGACCGAGCCTCTGCTGGAACCGGTCCTGAAACCACTCTACGCCGCCTACAACACGCTCGTGGCCGCGCGGAAGCGGCGCGAACCCTTGGACCTTGACCTGCCAGAGCGGCGGATCGTGCTGGACGATCAGGGCACCGTGCAATCCGTCGCTTACAAGGATCGGATGGACGCGCATCGGTTGATCGAGGAGTTCATGGTGCTGGCCAACGTCGCGGCAGCCAAGACGTTGATCGCCAAGAAGTCGCCGCTTCTGTTCCGGGTCCACGAAGAACCCAGCCCCGAAAAGCTCGACGCGCTTCGGGAAACCGCAGAAGCCGCCGGTTTGACCCTGGCCAAGGGGCAGGTTCTGAAGACCGGACATCTGAACCGGCTTTTGCATGCCGCCGCCGATCACGACGATGCCGAGATACTGAACCTCGCCGTCCTGCGATCCATGACACAGGCCTATTACAGCCCGCAGAACTTCGGCCATTTTGGCTTGGCTCTGCAGGCCTATGCCCATTTCACCTCGCCCATCCGTCGCTATGCCGATCTGGTTGTGCACCGCGCCCTGATTGCCGCGCATGGCTGGGGCGATGACGGGCTCGCGCCGGACGAGATCGAACGTCTGGCTTCAACGGCAGAACAAATCTCGATGACCGAGCGCCGCTCGATGGAGGCCGAGCGCGACACCACCGACCGCTACCTGGCGGCCTATCTGGCCGATCGTGTGGGCACGGAACTCGAAGGTCGAATTTCGGGCATTCAGCGGTTCGGGGCTTTCGTGCGGCTGGACGGCACCGGCGCCGACGGACTTTTGCCGGTGCGCGAGATCGGGCACGAGTACTTCCACTTCGATCGGTCGAACCATACTCTGACCGGGTCCGACAGCGGCCTTTTGATCGAGGTGGGCCAACGTGTTCTGGTGCGCCTTTCCGAAGTTGTGCCGGTCACGGGCGGCATCATGCTGGAGCTTCTGGAACTCGACGGCAAGTCGCTGCCCACGGGCAGCGGGCGCCGGGGCCGACCGGCCAAGCGCAAGCTCAACCGCGCCAAGAAGAAAGCGGTGCGCGTCAAACGCAAGGCCCGCCGCAAACAGGGTTAACAGACGGTTAAGGTTCGGCGAGGTATCCTGCAAACCTCCGCCGATGGCCGTCTGAAGGCTTTGCGGAACCCAAGAAACCCGCTACGCTTCGCAAAAATCAGAAGAGCAGGTCCCAATGAAACGCACCCTTCTCACGGTCGTCTTGACATGCGTCTTTGCAAATGGCGCAGTTGCCGTCCCGGACCAGATAAGCGCGCCCAAGCCGCGCCCGGTCGCGACACAGGACACAATCGTGCTGGCCCAGGCAACTTCTAATCAGGCCTTTCAGCGGTGGATCGACCGGTTTCGGTCCCGCGCCCGGGCGGCGGGCATTCGCGACAGTGTTTTCAACGCTGCTTTCCGGGGTGTGCGATACAACACGGACGTTATCAGCAAGGACCGTAACCAATCTGAGTTCACCAAGCAGATTTGGGAATATCTGGACAGCGCCGCCTCTGAAACGCGCGTCCGGAACGGCCGCGACGCGCTTCGCAAGAACCAGCGCCTTCTGGCCGAGATAGAGCGTCGGTACGGTGTTGAAGCCGAGGTCGTCACCGCCGTCTGGGGCCTTGAAAGCGCCTATGGGGCGTTTCGCGGCAACGAAACGGTGATTGAGTCGCTGGCAACACTTGCCTTCGATGGTCGCCGGGGGCGGTTTTTCGAGAAGCAATTGATCGCCGCGCTCAAGATCATCCAGGCAGGCGACGTCCCCGCCTCGCGCATGACGGGCAGCTGGGCCGGTGCGATGGGCCACACGCAGTTCATACCGACATCCTATCTTGCCTATGCCGTTGACTTCCGGGGCGACGGGCGGCGCGATATCTGGTCGGACGATCCGACGGATGCGCTGGCCTCGACGGCCGCTTACCTCAAGCGCTTCGGCTGGACGAAGGGGCAGCCCTGGGGGGTCGAGGTCGTCCTGCCGCGCGGCTTCGACTACAGCCAGACCGGCGAGCGCGTGAAGAAGAACCCGTCGCAATGGGCTGCCATGGGGGTTCGCGACACAAGGGGACGCACCGTGCCCAACCATGGTCGCGCCTCCATCCTGCTGCCAGCGGGTGCCCAGGGCGCGGCCTTCATGATCTTCAACAATTTCCATGTGATCGAACGCTATAATACGGCGGACGCCTATGTGATTGGCGTTGGCCATCTGTCAGATCGCATCGCGGGCGCTGGACCGATCAAGGCCAAATGGCCGCGCGGTGACCGCAATCTGCGTTTTGCCGAGAAGAAAGAGATGCAGCGTCGTCTGACCCAAAAAGGTTATAATACCCAAGGCGTTGACGGCATCATCGGCCCCAACACGATCCAGGCCATCCGCCGGTTTCAGTCCAGTCAGGGCATGGTGCCAGATGGCTATCCAAGCTACGAGATTCTGAAGCGTCTCAGGTAGCGGACGATTTCCAACATCCCCGCCAGTGGTCGTTCACAACGCCCACGGCCTGAAGATAAGCGTAAATGATGGTGGGGCCGACAAAGCTCATGCCGCGCTTTTTCAGGTCTTTCGAAATCTGCTTGGCCAAAGGTGTCGTCGCGGGCACCTCGTCCATGCTTTTCCAGTCACCCCGAAGCGGCTTGTCATCGACATGCGCCCAGAGCCAGCTTGAGAAACTGCCGAATTCCTTCTGCATCTTCAGAAAGACCCGTGCGTTCTTTCGCGCACTCTCAATCTTCAGCTTGTGGCGCACGATCGCGGGGTTCTGGCGGGCGCGGTAAAGCTCCATATCCGTCATGTCGGCGACGCGCTCGATATCGAAGTTGTGAAACACCTCGCGGTAGCCCGCGCGCTTGTTCAGCACCGTTTCCCAAGAAAGTCCCGCATGCGCGCCTTCCAGGATCAGCATCTCGAAAAGCTCCCGGTCGTCGTGGACAGGCACGCCCCATTCGGTGTCGTGATAAGCGGCGTAGACTTCGGAGGTCGATCCGAAACAGCGGGGCTTGTCGTCAATGGGCTCTGGCATAACGGAAGACTATCCGAGCCGGATACTGTCGTCACGGGTCAGATCGCGATAGCCTTTGAAAATCTAAGGTGCGGCAACTGTCTGATTTGACAAAGAAAGCCGGAATATCTTCAACAAAGTCGCCGGGATTGAC
>JASJDQ010000183.1 GCA_030065075.1 Paracoccaceae bacterium
AATTCACAGTAGCGTTTGTTTGCCGATCTCGTTTGAACCGTGTCGAACTTGACGATAATGCTGCACCAATAACACCTGAGGTAGGCACATATGTTGCGTTTTTCCATCATCTTTGCGGCTCTGGCGTCGAACAGGCCGAAATCGCCAAAAGAGCCGCAAAGATGATGGAAAAACGCAACATATGTGCCTACCTCAGGTGTTATTGGTGCAGCATTATCGTCAAGTTCGACACGGTTCAAACGAGATCGGCAAACAAACGCTACTGTGAATTGCGACCTGTGACCCGTTTCCTTATGTTCTGCGTCGATCACGCCCATGAAGGAGACATCTATAGTGGCTGACGTTAAATCTCCGTTTTTGAACCGCCGCTTGTTTCTTGGTGGAACGGCCGCAGCTGTCGCATTGCCCGCCTTCGCGCAAAACGATGCGGATACAACAGAGTTTCGTGATCGGGTCGGAGCGGTCCGTCGCAACGCATCGAGCTTTCGTGCGCTGGACTGGCAACCCTATTTCGACAACACGCGGAACGGTGCGATCCTGGTCGACTTGTCGTCGCGCGCACTACACTACTGGGGTCCGGATCAGACGACTTACAAGCTATTCCCAACCAGCGTGCCACTGTCCGAAGACCTGACACGTCGTGGTCGCACGAAGGTTGTGCGCAAGGTTGAAGGCCCGGAGTGGCGCCCGACACCCGCGATGAAGAAGAGGAATCCCGATTGGCCGGATTACGTCGGACCCGGCCCCGAGAATCCGCTGGGGACACACGCGCTTTATCTGAGTTGGACGTATTACCGCATC
The DNA here is from genome assembly GCA_030065075.1 of Paracoccaceae bacterium. GTDB lineage: Bacteria > Pseudomonadota > Alphaproteobacteria > Rhodobacterales > Rhodobacteraceae > JAJDOD01. The sequence goes on from JASJDQ010000183.1 coordinate 802, forward strand.
CACGGCACCCATGATACGCGCAAGATCGGTCGCCGGTCTTCGAACGGCTGTATCGGTCTCTACAACGAACACATCTCGGAGCTTTTCGCGCTTTCGAAAGTGGGCACTCAGGTTTTGGTCATCTGAGAATCAAAACGTAGCTAACGAACAAAGGCGCGCCACATTTGGCGCGCCTTTTGTTTGCTCGGCGAAACGATCCGCCGCTGTTAAGGTGACTGTTTCCAGCCATTGGTCCCACTGAGGACCTAATGCGGCGCGATCGGGGCAAATTGTGGCACCTGCGAGGCAGATTTTGCGGAAATCAGTAGTTTTCGCAGGAAATTGCTGAAGGGGCGGAAGATCTGCGCTACACAGATTGCGGTAAGTTTGTGTTCATGGAGTGGTGTACCCCAATGCGTGCTGTTCTTCTTCTTCTCTTCTTCCTGCCCATCGTCCCTTACATCGCTGTTCAGATGGGTGCCAACACCGTCACTCCGGTTCTTCTGACCATGTGTGCGGCCGCCATGACCGTACAGCTGTTCATGCAGTTCAGGGGCCGCGCCTGACGCCTAGCTGGCCCAACCAGCCAGGCTTTCCTCGATCGCTTCCGACAGCGCCTTGATATGCGCGTCGTCGTCATTGAGGCAGGGAATATAGGTGAAATGCTCGCCGCCTGCCTCTTCGAAGCTTTCCTTGATCTCTTCGTTGATCTCTTCAAGCGTTTCGATGCAATCGGCCGAAAAAGCCGGCGCGCAGACGGCGATGTGCTTCTTGCCCGCCTCTGCCAAACGCGCGACTTCTTCCACCGTATAAGGCTTTAGCCACTCTTCCGGCCCGAAACGGGACTGGAAGGTCGTGACGATCTCGCTGTCGTCCCAGCCCAGGCGTTCCTTCAATAGCCGCGTCGTTTTCTGACATTGGCAGTGATAGGGGTCACCTTCCAGTAGGTACCGCTTCGGGACACCGTGGTAGGAACAGACCAGAATGTCGGGCTTGCTGTCCGCAGCAGCATAGGCGCGTTCGACGGATTGCGCCAAGGCGTCGATATAGGTCGGCCGGGCGAAATAGGGGGGCACCGTGCGCACCTCGGGCACCCACTTTTCATCGATCAGCGCACGAAAGAACTGATCGTTCGCCGTCGCGGTCGTGGCGCCTGCGTATTGCGGGTAAAGCGGGAAGAACAGGATCTTCCGGCAACCCTGTTCGACCAGCGCCCGAACCTTGGACTTGGTCGAAGGGTTGCCGTAGCGCATGCAGAAATCGACGATCACATTGTCGCCATAGCGTTCTTCCATGGCGGTCTTGATCTTGGCCGTCTGATCCTTGGTGATCGTCATCAGGGGGCTTTCGCCCGCCTCTTCGTTCCAGATCGACTTGTAGGCGGCTCCAGAGGTGAAAGGGCGCTTGGTAAGGATGATGAGCTGCAAAAGCGGCTGCCACTTCCATGGGCTATAGTCGATTACGCGCCGGTCCGAGAGGAATTCGTTCAGATACCGGCGCATTGACCAATAGTCGTAACCATCGGGGGTACCGAGGTTGGCCAGCAGAATGCCGATCTTTTCTTGCGGAACCGGGGGATGGTCCGGGGGCAGGTGGTTTGCAACGTCAGTCATGTTCTTGGCATCCAGCATAGCGCAAACCCTTTTTCCGAGACTAGCAGGGAGTTAATCGGAATATCTTGGGGGTCAACATTATGCACCGCGACGGTCAGTCACGCTTCAAGGGAGTTTCTGTTACGCCGAGCGCGTCAGACAGTCGTGACTGTGCCGAGCCGGGGCGCAAGGGCCGTGGTTGACTGGCGTCAGGGGCCCAACCGGTCAGAAAGACGACTTCAAAAGTTGCCGGAAGGTATCCGTCGTCTGAAAACGCTCGTTTGTAGGTCGCCTCAGTCTCGTGAAAAAGGCGTTTCCCGGGATAGCGGCGATGTCTTTGAGCCAGCGCGTTGGTTTCCCCCATGCCGCGCAGGTCGCGCACCAAAGTGGCAAGGTCCGGGTAGCGCACCGTCAGCTTCAGACTATCGGCCACCGGCAACGCGAAACCTGCGCGCTGCAGAAGTCCGCCCAGATCGCGAATGTCCGCCATCGGCAGAACACGGGGCGATATGCCGCCCGATACACGTGTTTCCGCGTCGGCCAGGCTGGCGCGCAGTTCCTGAAGGGTCGCTCCGCCGAACATGACACCCAGGAACAGACCATCAGGTTTCAAGGCCAGACGGGACTGGACCAGCTGGCCGACAGGATCTTCGGCCCAGTGTAGCCCGAAGGCGTGCAGGACCAGGTCGTGCGCCTGCTCTGTCACTTCCAGCCGGGGATCATCGCCGACAATCGGCACCGAAGGCAGCACGCTTGCCATGGGTGAGGCCCCGGGTCCGATAAAGAGCGGCGCGGTAAACGATTTGTTAATCTCCCCCAGCCTTTGGTGCAGCTCGGAAGCTGCCTCTTCATGGAGGAACCACGCAGGGCGGCCTGCGGCGCGCTGGCGATGCAGATCAAGCGCCTTGCGGTCGGTCAGAAGCGGCGGGTCAAACATAACGAGCGGAACGTAAAGCCCCATGCGCCAATTGCAACGCGCCTTGTCGCTGATCTATCCGGACCAATGCATCATGTGCGAAGCTCGCGTCGAGCATCGCGGCGGCCTGTGCGGCCCCTGCTGGCGTCAGATGCCGTTTCTGAATGGGCTCGTTTGCCATAGCTGCGGCACCTCATTGCCCGGCGAGGACACCGGCGAGGTCTTTTGCGACGACTGCATGGCCATGCCCCGCCCGTGGGAGATCGGACGTGGTGCACTGTCCTATCGCGACGCCGGGCGGCGGCTGGTGCTGTCGATCAAGCATGCTGACCGGCTGGACCTAATTCCTCCGGCGTCGCAGTGGATGGCGCGCGCCGGGCAGTCGCTTGTGTCTGATGATACGGTTCTTGTGCCCGTCCCGGCCCATTGGTCGCGGCTGGTTCGGCGCCGCTATAACCAGGCGGCGGAGTTGGCCCGCGGCATTGCGCGAGAAACCGGGCTGTCCGCCGAACCCGATGCGTTGATCCGCGTTCGTCGAACGACCGTCCAGGACGGGATGACCGTGGATCAGCGCTTTGCCAATCTGCGCGACTGCATGGCGCCGAACCCGAAACGACCGGACGTGCTTCTGGGCAAGCCCGTCTGCCTGATCGATGACGTCATGACATCGGGCGCGACGTTGACCATTGCGACCGAGGCCGCCTTTGCCGCAGGCGCGTCCCGGGTATGCGTTCTGGTACTGGCACGGGTCGAAAAAGCACCCTAAGTAGGAATGCATGAAAACAGTCGAGATCTATACCTCGCCGCTTTGCGGCTATTGCCATGCGGCCAAGCGCCTTCTGACACAAAAGGGCGTGAGCTTCGCCGAAATCGACGTCGCCCGCGACCCCGAACGCCGGGCCGAGATGATGGCGCGCGCGAACGGACGCCACACCGTGCCGCAAATTTTCGTCGGCGACACCCATGTCGGCGGGTATGACGATCTTTCGGCGCTGGAGCGTGCGGGCAAGCTCGACCCGTTGCTGGCCGCCTGAGGTCCCTTGCGCGTCGCCCTGATCCAAATGACCAGCTCGGACACCCCGTCTGAGAATCTCGCAACCGTCAAAACCTATCTGTCCGAAGCCGCAGAAAAAGGCGCGCAGTTCATCCTGACGCCCGAGGTGACGAACTGCGTTTCGGCCAGCCGGACCCATCAGTCGCAGGTGCTGCGAACCGAGGTTGAGGATCAAACCCTCGCAGCCTTGCGCGAAGACGCGGCCCGCCTTGGTGTCTGGCTGTTGATCGGCTCGCTTGCGCTGAAGGCGGGTGATGACCCCCGTTTCGTGAACCGGTCCTTTCTCATCACACCGTCAGGGGACATCGCGGCGTCCTATGACAAGATGCACATGTTCGACGTCACGCTGTCGGAAACCGAGACCTATCGCGAAAGCGATGGCTACCGCCCCGGTGGCCGCGCGGTCGTCGCTGAAGTCGATGGCGTGTCAGTGGGACTGACGATCTGCTACGATGTGCGGTTTGCATACCTCTATCGTGATCTTGCGCAGATGGGGGCCCGCCTCCTGACCGTTCCCTCGGCGTTTTCACCCGACACGGGCCCGGACCATTGGGAGCCTCTTTTGAAGGCTCGCGCCATTGAGACCGGCAGCTTCGTTCTTGCGCCAGCCCAGACTGGCGCGCATAACGCAAGTCGAGGACGGGCGCGCCGCACTTGGGGGCATTCGCTGGCCATCGATCCATGGGGTCGGGTTCTGGCGGACGCGGGTGAAGCGCCCGGGGTGACGATCGTGGATCTGGACCTGGCGCTGGTGGACGATGTGCGACGGCGCTTGCCGTCCCTGGCCCATGATCGCAGCTATCGGAAGGTGTGATGTGAGCGATTTGAAGGAGCAAACCGACCAATTGGCGATCGCGCTTTTCAGCGAGATCTTCATGGCCGATCAGTTGGCGCGTTCCCGTCTGGCCAAGGTCTTGCCGAAAGGCATGGAGCTTAGCCATTTCTCGGTCCTGCATCACCTTGCGCGCGGTGGGGTAGAGAAGTCGCCAGCCGAACTCGCGAGGGCCTTCAACGTCACCCGTGGCGCCATGACCAATACCATCAGCAAACTGGAATGGGCGGGTTATGTGCACGTGCGCCCCGATTGGGACGATGCGCGGCGAAAGCATATTTCGATCAGCCCGGCGGGGACGAAGGCGCGCGACGCTGCTCTGGAAGCCATTGCACCGATCCTTGCCGAAGCCGTCAAGGCCATTGGGCCCGACAGGGTCAAACATGCCCTGCCGGTTCTGCGCGAACTCAGGACACGGTTCAGCGACGAAGGGAAGTGGTGACGTAGTTGACCGACAGGTCGCGGTCCGACAGGCGCCAGTTCCACGCGACGGGGTTGAAGACGAAGCCTTTTTTGTCGACCGGATCCAGCCCCGCCTGTCGCAACAGATCGTAAAGCTCGTCCGGCGTAATGAACTTCGACCATTCATGTGTGCCTTTGGGCAACCAGCGCATAACATATTCGGCCCCGACGATGGCCATCGCAAAACTCTTCGGGTTCCGGTTGATGGTCGAGCAGGTCATCAGCCCACCGGGTTTCAACAGATCGTGGCAGGCGGTCAGATAGGCCAGCGGGTCCGACACATGTTCGACCACTTCCATGTTCAGGACAGCGTCGAACTGCTCGCCCTCGGCGACCAGCGCTTCGGCAGTGGTGTGGCGATAGTCGATATCCAGCCCCTGTTCTTCGGCGTGAACCCTTGCGACGGGGATGTTCCGTTCTGCGGCATCGGCGCCCACCACCTCGGCGCCCAATCGCGCCATGGGTTCCGAAAGCAGCCCGCCACCGCAGCCGATATCGAGAATGCGCAATCCCTTGAACGGCGCAGGCGCGGTCAGGTCGCGGTCGAATTCGGCAGCGATCTGTGCGGTAATGTAATCCAAACGGCAGGGGTTCAGCATATGAAGCGGCTTGAACTTGCCGTTCGGATCCCACCATTCGGCTGCCATGGCCTGAAACTTCTCGATCTCGGCACTGTCTGTTGTCGTCGCTGCAATCGCCATTCTCAGACCCTGTTAAGAGTTCGTTCAAAAACGCCGTGTCACGGTCGTATTAGCGGTATATAGGTCGGACATGGACAGACCGTCAGGAAAAAAGACTGCGTCACAATATCTCTATGCGCCGATCGACCCCTTCGATCAGCGCATGATGGACGTGGGCGACGGGCACAGGGTGTATGTCGAGCAATGCGGCAACCCGGATGGAATACCCGTCGTGGTTCTGCACGGCGGGCCGGGTGGCGGATGCAGCCCGACGATGCGGCGCTACTTCGATCCGAAGTGCTATCGCATTGTCCTGTTCGACCAGCGCGGCTGCGGACGCTCGCGCCCGCACGCCAGCGTGGACGCCAACACAACATGGCATCTGGTTTCCGATATCGAGCACATTCGCGAGAAGTTGGGCATTTCAAGCTGGATGGTCTTCGGCGGAAGTTGGGGTGCGACATTGGCGCTGATCTATGCCATCAGCCATCCCGAACGTGTGTCGAACCTTGTGCTGCGCAGCGTGTTCCTGATGACGCGAACCGAGCTCGACTGGTTCTATGGCGGTGGTGCTGCGATGTTCTGGCCAGAGGTGTGGCGCAACTTCACCTCGCTTATTCCGGAAAACGAACGCGACGATTTGATCGCGGCCTATGCGCGGCGGCTGTTCACCGGCGACGTCGCAAGTGAGACGCGTTTCGCGCGGGCTTGGGCAAGCTGGGAGAATTCGCTGGCCTCCATTCGCAACGACGGGCCGGTGGGCGATAGCCCCGCCGAATTCGCGCGCGCCTTTGCCAGGCTGGAGAACCACTATTTCTCGAACCTCGGGTTTCTCGAACATGACGGGTGGATCGAAGCCAATCTGGACAAGATCTCACATATCCCGGGCGTCGTCGTTCAGGGGCGCTATGACATGATTTGTCCGCCGGTCGTTGCGTTCAGATTGAAGGAACGCTGGAAGAGCGCATCGCTCAGGATCATTCCGCGCGCGGGTCACGCGTTGAGCGAACCCGGGATCAGCGCGGAACTTGTGCGCACCACGGACGGCCTGAAAAGGTCCATATCGTAAAGAACGGGCTAAGCGATAACCTGCCGAAGGTGAGGGAATCGTTTGATTCATAGCGGATGATCGTTTTGAAATTCCCCACGACTGCCGATGTGACGCCGCGGTTTCGCCTCAATTGCTGGATTGGGTGTGTGTCGTAGAGGGATGTCTTTGAGGGGACCTGGGGAATGAAGTTTCGGTTTGCGATCATCGCAACGCTTGCTGCACTATCGTTGACGCTTCCATCTGCGGCGGACGCCTGTTCGCGCAGTGTGTCGAAGAAGGCTGCTCAGACTGTCGTTCCAACGGGCAAGATCAACCAGAGCATGCTGGATGACGCGATCCGCGCCGAGGTGAACTATCACCGCTGCCGTGCCGGACTGCGCAGCGTCGGCAATGCTGGAAAGAGCCTTGCCCGCCAGGCCGAAAAGCACAGCAAGTGGATGGCCAGAAGCCAGCAACTGACCCATCGCAGCACACAACCCGGACTTGCAACGCTGAAACAGCGGGTCAAGGCTTCGGGCGTGAAATTCAGGACCGGGTCCGAGAATATCGGCATGGTTCACCGCTATCGTATCGACAATCGTCGGTTCAAGATTGTGGATTCGCGGAACTGCAAGTTCGCCACATTCAAGGGCCAGCCTCTGCCCGCGCATTCCTACGCCTCGCTTGCGAGGCACATCGTCGATCTTTGGATGAACTCACCGGGTCACCGGAAGAACATTCTGGATCGCCGGGTCAACAAGGTCAGCACAGCAGTGGCCTTTGATCCGAAAGCTCAGTACTGTGGACGCTTCTGGCTGACGCAGAACTTTGTGGGCTAAGCCCGCCTCACTCACGTACCCAACCGAGAACCGCCCGGCCGACACGCCGGGCGATTTTCGTAGGATGACCGGTCAAACTCGCGTCTTTCCGTGAAAGCCCTGTGAAACGGATCGCGTCCCGGTTGATTCAACGCAATTCCGGGTCCTACGCTTCTGGTATTCCAAGAAGTGCATTATTCTGGAGAGGCGTCATGTCCCTTCGAGATCTGATCGTTCAAACCCTTGAATACATCTATGGTCCCCTCCTGATCGGAATCGGGTTCGCCGTCCTCTATCTGACGCAGGACCCGGCGCATGAGGTCATACTTGGGTTTCTCCATGAACTCTCGCCACCCGGCTCCGGGGCTTTCGATCCCTTAACCTTCGCCCGTCAAGTCGTCAGCCTCATCCTGCTCTGGTCACTGCCCATCGCCATCTGGTCCGCGGCCAGCCTCGCCGTCCGTCAATCAAGCGCCTACGGCACCCGAACGGCGCGATGGATCCCCATCCTCGCAGGCGGGTTCATCTTCCTTGCGCTTCTCTTCGGAACGTGGGGGGTGGCGACGGGCAAAGAGGCGAAGAACCTGCCCGACATCAACATCTGGATGTTTTACATCGGCATTCTCGGCGGGCTCGCCTACGGCTACTTCCT
>JASJDQ010000184.1 GCA_030065075.1 Paracoccaceae bacterium
CTTCGAACTCATAAAGTCCAAACAAATCCCAACCGCGAAGAAGATCGCTCAAGCCGATTACGTCATCGACACCACAACGCTTGAAGGCGCGCGCGCTGCGGTCCATGATGTGCTTGGGCAGATAGAAAACAGGCTGGGCAATGCGGGAAATCGTGCTGGACACGGAAACGACGGGGCTTGATCCGCAAACTGGCGACCGACTGGTCGAAATAGGCGCCGTTGAACTCTATGGCCACGTTCCAACCGGAAAAACCTATCACCAGTACATCAATCCCGAACGCGACGTCCCACAGGAAGCCGTCGATGTACACGGCCTGACGTTCGATTTCCTGCGCGACAAACCCGTCTTCAAAGACATCGCCAACGATTTCCTGGCTTTCATCGGCGACGCGAAACTCGTCATTCACAACGCGTCCTTCGACATGAAGTTCCTGAACGCAGAACTCAAATGGCAATCGAAACCGCCAATCCCATGGGAGCGCGCGATCGACACGCTGGAAATGGCTCGCAAGAGGTTCCCGGGCTCGCCCGCGTCCCTCGATGCGCTTTGCCGTCGCTATGGTATCGACAATTCCGCGCGCACCCTGCACGGCGCGCTCTTGGACAGCGAAATTCTTGCCGAGGTTTATCTCGAACTCATCGGAGGACGCCAACCGGGCCTGGTCCTATCGGAAGCCGCGAACACAGAAGCTGCGACCGCCACGACCGCCGCTTGGCGGCCCCAGCCAAGGAAAAACACCTTGCCGTCCCGATTGACGGAACAAGAAAAATCCGCCCATGCCGACTTCGTGGAACGCATGGGCGAAGACGCGCTTTGGAAAAAGGTCAGTTAGGCTGCGTTGCGCCTTCGGCCGCCGCCTTTTCTTGCTGTTTCTGCAAAAGCTGTTGGCGGTAAAGCTGCACGAAATCGATGTTGTCCAGATTCAGCGGCGGAAACCCACCGTCTCGCGTAACGTCGCTGACAATCCGGCGCACGAACGGGAAGACCATCCGTGGGCACTCGATCATCAGGAAGGGGTGCAGCTGCTCATCGGCAATGTTCTCGATGTGGTAAAGCGCGCCGTATTCCAGCTCCATCACGAACAGCACATCATCGGACCCTTTGTTCTTCGATGTGATGTTGAATTTTGAGATCACTTCATACTGGTTGTCTGCCGCGCCTTTCCGACCATCAAGCGCCACCTGAACCTGGACGTCCGGTTGAACCTGACCAGATACGGGCTTGCGCGCCAGAATGTTCTCAAACGACATATCCCGAATGAATTGCCCCAGCACCTTCATCTGCGGCATTTGCGGGCTTGCAGCACCGTTTTCGCTCTCGGCCATCACTTGTCTCCCTCGGGGATTCCTGAATTCGGCGTCTCTCTAGCAGACCTCAATGACGCGTCCAACCAGATGGTCCCTTTGGCTGGTCGAGATCTTCGAACTCACCGTCAATAATCGTCGGCTCGTCATGCCGCCGGGGTCCATAGTTGAACTGTTGCACGACGATACGCTTCCGGATGAACTGAAAGATCCGGCTCCGAATGCCCGGCACCATGAGCGAAAGTCCGACTGCATCGGTGAAAAATCCCGGCGTCAGCAAAAGCGCGCCGGCGAACAACACCATCGCGCCATGCGCCAAGGGCTCGGTCGGATCCTGAAGCTCTTCCATCCTTTCGCGCAGTTGCATCATGACCGATGCACCCTGAGACCGGATCAGAATGGTGCCCGCAATGGCTGTCAGGATCACAATTGCGAGCGTGGGAAACAGGCCAATCAGCCCGCCAATCTGAATAAACAGGGCGATCTCGATCAAGGGAACTGCAAGAAAGAGTAGAAAGAGATGCATTTCATCCTCGTGCGTCAGGGCGTCTGGTGGACTCAATGCCCAACCCACCCTACATATGTGCCCGACGGGCGAAAAACCCAAGACCTGCGAGGATACATGAGCTCTTCCCTTATTCAATTACTGGTTTTGGCCGGAATTGCTGTCTTCCTGATTCTTCGTTTGCGGAGTGTGCTGGGGACCCGTGAAGGCTTCGAAAAGCCACCTGTGACCGGTCCCACGTCCGGGCGATCGGCGCGTCGGCCTGAATTCGACGTGATCGAGGGGGGTCCGGACCACGATATCACCGACCACGTCGAAGATGGGTCCAGCAGCGCGAAGGCACTGGCCGCCATGAAGATGGCAGAGCCGGGCTTCACGGTGGGAACGTTCCTTGAAGGGTCTCGCGCCGCGTACGAGATGATCCTCATGGCATTCGAAGCCGGCGACCTGTCGGATGTTCGCAATTTCCTGTCCGATGATGTTGCCGAAAGCTTCCAGTCGGTTATCGATCTTCGCGCCGAACAAGGCCTGACGGTCGAGGCGCATTTCGTCGGCGTGCGCGAAATCACCCTGAAAGAAGCTGAATTCAATCGCGACACCGCCGAAGGTGAGGTGACGGTCAAGTTCGTTGGCGAGCTGACGTCGGTAGTGAAAAATGCGGATGGCGAAGTGGTCGAAGGCGATGCGACCGAAATCAAGCGTCAGCGCGATGTCTGGACTTTCGCCCGCAAGATGGGTGCCGACAATCCGAACTGGCAGCTTGTCGCCACCGGAGAGTAATGGCGCTCTCCCGGTTTGCATCGGCGCTTGTGGCGTCCTTTCTGGCCGGATCGGTGCAAGCGGACGTGCGCCTTCTCGATTGGGCGGATCTGGAAGGTTGGCAGCGCGACGATCACGCCGCTGCCCTGTCGGTGTTCCAGGGAACTTGCCGGGACCTGAAAGAAGGCGACTGGCCAACGCTTTGCGCTCTGTCCGAAAATGTCCCCGATGCGCGTGCGTATTTCGAGCGGTTCTTTCGTCCCGTCATCATCACGGATAACGAACCGCCGCTGTTCACGGGGTATTACGAACCCGAGCTCCTGGGATCTCGCAGCAAGTCGGAGGAGTTCTATGTACCCCTCTATCGGCTTCCCGACGACGTGCCAACGGATCGCCCGTGGCTGACACGCCAAGAACTTGAAACCAGCGGCGCGCTTGAAAACCGCGGGCTGGAACTGGTTTGGCTGCAAAACCCCGTCGACAAGTTCTTTCTCCAAATCCAGGGGTCCGGCCGCATTCGCCTGGACGAAGGCGGCAGTCTACGCGTCGGCTATGGGGGCAAGAATGGGCACCCCTATCGCTCGGTCGGCAAAGAGCTGATCCGGCGTGGCGTCTTCGAAGAACACCAAGTCTCGGCTCAGGTGATCCGCAACTGGGTGGAAAAGAACCCCGAAGACGGGGCAGAGCTTTTGTATCACAACCCATCCTACGTCTTTTTTCGCGAGGTCAGTCAGCTACCGGCCGAGAATGGGCCGCTTGGCGCGATGAACCGTTCGATCACCGAAGGCCGCAGCGTCGCCGTCGATCCTGAATTTGTGCCCTTGGGTGCGCCTGTCTGGCTGGAAAAAGACGGTGCGATGCCGCTTCGTCGACTAATGATCGCGCAAGACACCGGCGCTGCGATCAACGGTCCGCAGCGGGCGGACATCTTCTATGGCACCGGCGACGAAGCGGGAAAGATCGCCGGGCGCGTCCGCGACGGTGGGCGTTTGATCGTTCTTTTGCCCATCGAAGACGCGCTGGCGCTGGTCGATCAGAACCCATGACACGCAAGAAAAGGCGCTTGAGCCACGAAGACGAGCGGCTTTGGCAACGCGTTGCCGACACAGCCACGCCTCTGGAAAAGAAAAGTCGTACGCTCCTGCTGACCCCGAAAAAGGCGGAACCGCTGCCCGCAAAGGCAAAACCACAACCCATTCCGCAATTCCGCATCGGCGAAGCCGCCTCTCCCTGGTCCCCGCAAACGCGCATCCCACCTCCGGACCACCCGGTGCGCATGGACAGGAAGGCCTTCACGAAACTCAAACGCGGCAAGTCCAAACCGGAGGCCCGCATCGATCTTCACGGCATGACAGCCCAAGTCGCGCATTCCGCGCTGACAGCGTTCTTGCTTCGCTCGCAAGCGGAAGGCAAACGCCTGGTGCTGGTCATCACGGGCAAGGGCAAGCAGGTGGACGATGGCGACCCGATTCCACGGCGCACCGGCGTCTTGCGGCAGCAATTGCCCCATTGGCTCGAAACCCCTCCGCTCCGCCAGATCGTCCTGCAAGTGACGCCCGCGCACCAGCGCCACGGCGGATCAGGCGCGTTCTATGTCTATCTCCGCCGATAGGTCGGTGTTGGCGGATCGCACTGCCATCCAGACAAGCGCCATCGCTCCGACAAAGTAAAAGGTGATCCCCGTCATCTGCGCGGGAAAGCTGAAACCCAGATCGATCAGCAATCCCGAAATGCCCGGACCGATCGCGGACCCCAACACCATAACACTTGCCGAGGTCGCCTTGATCGCCCCGATATGCCGCGTTCCGAAGTATTCGGCCCAAAAGGCGGTAATCAGTGACGTTTGTACCCCCGTGGCGAACCCGAACACCACGAACGCCAGCAACGCGCCGCTCAAGGTGCTTGCCGATGACAAGATAAAGAAACCACCCGCCCAGAACACCGGATAAAGTCGCAAAAGCGATCCCGATCCGAACCTGTCAATCAGCATGCCCGTTACAAGGGTCACGCCAACAGACACCACCGTCATGATCGGGATCAGTGCCAGATACTCGACCAACGGCCAGCCCTTCACTGCCGCGATATGCACCTGCTGAAAGAACAACGCCGTGCCCCAGGCCGGCGGACCCAGAAGCATCGGGATCAACAACAGGAATAGCCGCGAGCGAATGACTTCCGAGCGTTTCCAATGCCGCCCGCCCATGCCTGTTGTCTGGACATCTTCCGCCAACGACTGCGGTGTGCGCTCCTGCTGCAAGAGCCAGAGGACGATTGGGAAAAGCACCATAACCATCCCCGCCGACAGGACCCAAAGCCACCGCCAATCAAATCGCTCCAATGCTGCGGCAAAAGCCCAGGGAAAGCACGCCTGCCCGACCCAGACGCCAACGGCCGACAAGGACAACGCAAGACCCCGCCGCGCGGAAAACCAGCGCGCCATCGACACCGTCGCCAGTTGAAAGCTCATCCCCTGGCCGAAGAACCGCAACAAAAACACGATCAGGATCAACACCACAGCAGATGTGTTCACCGCCATCACCAAACAGGTTAGCGCCAGCCCCGGCATCACGAACCATGCCAGATGTCGCGCCGGATAACGATCGGTCAGCGCTCCGGCCCAATACATCACCACGGCCGAGGCCGTCGTGCCAATCGCATAGATCATCCCCCATTCGCCGTCGCTTAACGCGAAAGCCGCCATGATCTGGGCCGCAAAAATCGAGATGAAAAACGTCTGGCCGAAGCTGGAATTCAGCGTCAGCAGCATGCCTGCACCGAGGAATTTGGCGTTATTGCGAAGGAATGCCAAAGGACCCATGAAGCCTCTCTCTGCCTCTTTCGTAGGAATGGAAAGAGGGGCGCGGCCAAAAGTTTGCACTGCCGCTCGCAATGACTGCCGGTCGGTCGGTAGCTAGCGCAGAGGCGTAAGCACCAATTCCGTGACGTTCTGTATCGTCAGTACCGAACCCGGCAAAAGTCCGGTGCGCCCAGCGTTGTCGGCGTTGAATGCGCCATCGACTTCCGCGGCGCTGGAAAGGATCTCGATAAGTTCAGGTGCCGTTCCCGGTATGAAATGCGCTGCACCCCGGTTATCGGCAAACTGCGAGACATCGATCAGCGTGACCTTAAGGTCCTGAATTAGCCGCGGGTCCTGAAGGTTGCCCAACCGCGCCTTTTCGCCGGTAAGTCGCGCCGAAAGTTGAAGCGCGCGGTCCTGGTCGGCGACGAAAATTGCGAAAATGGCTGGCAGCTTGCCGATCCGCCTGGCCTGCGCTCGAAACACATCCACATCGATATCGGGCGAAATCAGCACGACCCCGTGGACATCGCGGCTGACACTTCCCGGATTCGCAATCGCCATCTGGCGCAGCGTCTCCATGGCCAGAAAGCCGCCCATGGAATGGGCGACCAGAATGATCCGGCGCGCCCCGGCCTCCTTGGTCAGCCGGATCACGTTCTCCAGCGCATCGCGCGAAAACAGGGCCGATCCCCGGTCGCGTTCATACCCCAGCGGATTGGCGGCGCTGGGCCAGGCGAAATGGACGGACGTTGCCCCAAGATCAAGGTCATGCGTCAATTGCGCCATCCGCAGAACGCCTTCAGAGAACGTGTTGTTGAAGCCGTGCACATAGATCAGCACGTCTCGCCCGGCGGGGGGTCGGCTGCGAAGTTCAGCCCGCAAGGCGCGCGAAAATCCGGCTTCTCCGCCCAGCGGTTGGGCTCGAGCCAGAAGAAAGTCCCTGGTCGGGTCTGCGGCGCGGCCGACCGGAGTGACGATCTGACCCTTGGTCCGGTTGACCGGAACCGCCACGTCAATGCTTGCGAACGTGCTCCTCTCGGACCGGGTATTCACGGGCCGACCACCCTCGCCTCCCCGATTGGTGGCCGTAAACAGCGAGATGGTCTTGTAGGGAATGGTACCCTCGGGCATCGGGACCAGAACCTGACGCGGCGCGCAGGCGGTCAGCAGGACGATGATCAGAAACCACCGTCCCATGCTCAAAGCATATACCGGCTCATGTCCGAACCCTTGGCTAATTCACCCAGGTTCGCTTCGACAAAACTCGCATCTACCGTCACCTTCTCGCCCGGTGTGTCGGGCGCGCTGAACGACAAGTCTTCGAACACACGCTCCAGAACGGTATAAAGTCGCCGCGCCCCGATGTTCTCGATCGACTGGTTCACTTCCGCCGCAATCCTGGCCAGCGCCGCGATCCCATCCTCGGTAAACGAAACCTCGACCTCCTCCGTACCCATCAACGCCGTGTACTGGCGGGTCAGCGCATTGTCGGTCTCAGTCAGGATGCGCACGAAGTCTTCTTCGGTCAGGGCACGAAGGTTGACCCGGATCGGCAAGCGCCCCTGCAGTTCCGGCAACAGATCAGACGGCTTCGCGATATGAAATGCACCGGATGCGATGAACAGAATATGGTCGGTCTTCACCGGGCCGTACTTGGTGCTGACGGTCGTGCCTTCGATCAGTGGCAGCAGATCGCGCTGCACCCCTTCGCGCGACACATCCGCGCCCCGCGTTTCCGACCGCGCGGTGACTTTGTCGATCTCGTCCAGAAAGACGATTCCATTCTCCTGAACCGTTTCGAGCGCTGCTTTAGTGACTGAATCGTCGTCCAGAAGCTTGTCGGCCTCTTCGCCGATCAGCACCTCGTAGCTTTGCGCAACAGTCAGGCGCTTCTTGACCGTCCGGCCCGGGAATCCCTTGCCGAAAAGCGCACCCAGATCCATTGCCATGCCACCCTGCGGCATACCAGGGATCTCCATCCCCTGAAGCGGGTTCGACTGATCGCGCAGCTCCAGCTCGATCACGGTATCGTCCAACTCGCCGCGCTTCAGCTTTTCGCGGAACATGTTCACCGTCTGCTCGCGCGCATTTTCGCCCGCGATTGCGGCCAACACGCGATCCTCGGCGGCTTGGTGCGCATTGGCCTTTACATCCTCGCGCATCAGTTCACGGGTCATCGTGATGCTGGCTTCGACCAGATCGCGGATGATCTGCTCGACATCACGCCCGACATAGCCCACTTCCGTGAACTTCGTTGCTTCCACCTTCAGGAAAGGCGCGCGCGCCAGCTTGGCGAGCCTGCGCGAGATCTCGGTCTTGCCCACACCGGTCGGACCGATCATCAGGATATTCTTCGGATAGACCTCGTCCCGCAGATCGTCCGACAATTGCTTTCGCCGCCAGCGATTACGGAGCGCGACGGCAACCGCGCGCTTGGCGTCCTTTTGTCCGACGATGAAACGGTCGAGTTCCGAAACGATCTCGCGGGGGGTCAGTTCTGTCATGTTTAGTCTTTGCCAAGCGTTTCAACGGTCAGATTGCCGTTGGTATAAACACAAATGTCGGCGGCAATTGCCATCGCCTTCCGCGCAACGTCTTCAGCCGACATGTCGCTATTCATCATGGCGCGGCCGGCCGCCAGCGCATAGTTACCGCCCGAGCCGATCGCCGTGACGTCATGCTCGGGTTCCAACACATCCCCTGCCCCGGTCACCACGTAAAGCTCGGCGCCATCGGTCACGATCAGCATCGCTTCCAGCTTCTGCAGGTATTTGTCTGTCCGCCAATCTTTCGCCAGCTCGACACAGGCACGCTGAAGATGGCCGGGCGTTGCCTCCAGCTTGGTTTCAAGCCGCTCCAGCAGTGTGAAGGCATCCGCGGTCGAGCCTGCAAACCCGGCGATGATCTCATGCCCGCCGGGTGCCAGGCGCCGCACCTTGCGCGCACTTCCCTTTATGACCGTCTGCCCAAGGCTGACCTGGCCGTCACCTGCAATGACCACCTGCCCACCTTTTCGGACGCCGATGATCGTGGTGCCGTGCCAACCGGGAAATTCTTCACTCATGCCGTCGCCTCCGTTCGGGGGTATATGCGTGGGCTTCCGCCGCTCTGCAAGGGCGCAGCGGTCAGGACCCGTTAACGCGGGCGTTCGCTGAGATGTACAAAAGTGAATTCAGGGGGTGTGAAAGACGTACAAAACGTAAGACGCCCCGGTTTATGCGGATGTACGCCTTACGCTTCGTTAAGAGTTCGCACCTCAGATCGACTCGTCGATCCAGCCTTTCAACATCGCCTTGGGCGCAGCACCGGTCTTGTTCGAAACCACCTGCCCGTCCTTGAAAAGAAAGAGCGCGGGAATGCCACGAACACCTAGTTGCGCAGGCGAATTCGGGTTGTCATCGACGTTTACCTTGGCGATCTTCACGCGACCTTCGTAT
>JASJDQ010000185.1 GCA_030065075.1 Paracoccaceae bacterium
CAAGATCGGCCGCCACTTCAGCCTGCATCTGGGTCGACGTGACGATCTAATTCTATTGGAAATGGTGGCACGATACGCGCCAAAGTTGGGGCATTAGCCGCGTCTTTGCCACTAACGACAGCCGTTTGGCGGTCGTCGGCATCGACGATCGTGCTGTACCAGATCGTGAACTTCCATCATTATCTGGTCGACAGCTAGATCTGGAAGGTTCACAAGCCCAACATGCAAAAGATGCTTGAGCTGAACTCGAACCACTGACGCTCGAAGGACCGGACCCATCGGGCATATGCTACGCATAGGCGCCTTTCTGGGGCTTGTGGCCGCGCTGGCCTATTTCGCCGACCTTGAAAGCATCTGGGCCGATCTTGCGGCAATCTCGCCAACCTCGCTTGCAGTGGCCCTGGGACTTCAGGCCTTCGCCATCGTCCTGATGTCCTGGCGCTTCTGGTATCTGGTCCGCGCAGCGGGTGCGCAAATCAGGTTTGGAACCGCGCACCGGCTGACCTTCGCCGCGGCGCTTGCCAATATGGTGCTGCCGACGTCGCTTAGCGGCGATGCCGGGCGCATCATTCTGACCCGCAGGTTGGAAACCGGATTGAACGGAGCAATCGCCGTCGGTGTCCTTGACCGGATGGTCGGGCTGACGGCACTTTGCCTGACGGCGCTTTTGGGCGCGATCTTTGTTCCGCAGCTTCTGCCGCCTGTGGTCCTGTTGCTCGTCGCAACGCCTCTTCTGTTCCTCGGCGTTGTAGTGATCTGGCGGAAGCGCCTGGCCAATGGCCGGACCACGGGGCCGGTCCTGCTGGGGCTTCTGCGCCCCAAGGTCATGTTTGCCGCTCTGGTCGTCTCGCTTCTGGGGCACGCAATTTCAGCCGTGATCGCGCACACCCTGCTGGCGGGTCAGGTGCCCCTGCCAACCTTGGCCCAGACCTTCGTGCTTTTCCCAGCCGTTTTGCTGGCGGCCAGTTTGCCCATCTCGATCGGCGGCTGGGGCACGCGCGAGGTCGCGGCAATCGCTGCCTTCGCGCTTGTCAGCGTCGAGGCGTCTGGAGCGGTCGCCATGACGCTGGCCTTCGGCATCACGCAACTGGTGGCGGCCGCGTTGGGGACGGCGCTTTGCCTCTCCCTCTGGCCCGCGCGAGCCGCCACATGACCCGGGCCGCCTCGTCACCTCTTCACAGTTCTTGGCGATGTAAGCGCCGATAACGCCTAACCCGATCCTCAGGAATGACCCGAAGATGATCTGCAAAAGGAAACGGTCGTGAAGCCCGGCACGGCCTCCGCCAGCCCATCGGATTCGTTTTGGGCGGGCAGGACAATCGTTGGCGTCGTCAACTTAGTCGTACCTGGTCGTCACCGCCCGAACATTGTGCCATCAACCTAGCCATGTTGAGTCACTATTCGTGCTTGCGTTTCGGTGGAGGCTGTTGCGCAGAAATCTTTCCAACCAAATAGGGGTCAAAAATGCTCTCTGACATCGACGCCAAATTCCTTCGCATCGCCTATGACGAGGCCAAGGCAGGTTACGACGAAGGCGGTTGCCCAATCGGTTCCGTTCTGGCGCGCGGCGATGTCCTGGTGTCCCGGGGACGGAACCAACGTGTCCAACAGGGCGATCCTATCGCCCATGGCGAGATGGACGCGCTCCGGAGAGCCGGCCGCCAGAAGACCTATCGCGACACCACGCTCTACACCACGCTCAGCCCCTGCATGATGTGCGCCGGCACCATCGTGCAATTCGGCATCCCTCGGGTCGTCATTGGCGAGAATGAAAACTTCGGCGGTAACGAGGATTTCCTGCGGTCGCGCGGCGTCGACGTCATCGTCGCCAGCGACCCCGATTGCACCCGGCTGATGGCCAGGTTTATCGCGGAAAAGCCCGACCTCTGGAACGAAGACATCGCCGAGGCGTAGGGCGCCATTTTTCACCGCGCGCTTGACTTACGTATTGGAAACACCACCGACCGCGGCTCTGTACAAAAGTGAATTTCGGCCTTTTGGACCATGTACAAATGGCAACCTTTCCCGGGTTACGCGAACGTACATGATAGGCGTTGTTCAGTTGGGTTACCGAATTCAGACCCCAGCGGCCTCGGTTGCCAGCCCCTCGTCCGAAAGCTTGTCGAGCTTTGGCATCAGCCCGAGCAATTCCTGCGTATAGGGGTGCTGAGGCGCGGCAAAGAGCGCGTCCGTTTCCTGTACTTCCACCAATTTGCCTTGCCGCATCACGCCGACGCGGTCGCACATCTGACGAACCACGGGCAGGTCATGGCTGATGAACAGCATCGTCAGGCCGAGGTGTTCCTGCAAGTCTTTAAGAATATTGAGAATCTGCGCCTGGATTGAGACATCGAGAGCGCTGGTCGGCTCGTCGCAGATCAGGAAGCGCGGTTGCGTCGCCAGCGCGCGTGCAATCGAAATGCGCTGCCGCTGCCCGCCCGAGAACTCATGCGGATACTTGCGCCAGGCATCGGCAGAAAGCCCAACGCGATCAAGCAGTTCGCGGACCCGCTCGCCGATGTCCGGTGCGGGCAGAAGGTCGTGATGGCGAAGTGGCTCGGCGACGATGTCGCCCACCTTCATGCGCGGGTTCAGGCTGGAAAACGGGTCCTGAAAGATCATCTGGATTTGCCGCCGATAGGCCGTCAGCGCGGCGGCGTCCATCGTGGTGATGTCGTCCCCATCGAAGCGGATATGCCCCCCATCCACCGGGTAAAGCGTGGCGATCATGCGCGCCACGGTCGACTTGCCCGAGCCGCTTTCTCCAACAAGACCAAAGACTTCGCCGTCCCTGATGTCGAAGCTGACATCATCGACGGCAGTGAAATACCTGCGCATTGACGGCAGCAACGCGCCCCGTTCAAGGAAGCGTTTGGTCAGCCCTTCGACCTCCACCAGCTGGCCCGATTTGGACGGTGCAGGCTTCGACCAGTTGCGCGCCAGATCCGCGATCTTGAACTCCGTCGCCCGCCCGCCGTAACCGATCAGCGGGAAGCGCTTCACTTTCAGCGTCGGTCGCGGTACGGCCGCGATCAGCGAGCGCGTGTATTCATGCGTCGGTGCACCCAGGATTTGTTCGGTTGTGCCGCTTTCGACCACCTCGCCGTTGTACATGACCGTCACCTGATCGGTGGTGTCGGCGATTACGCCCATATCGTGGGTGATCAGAATGACCCCCACTTGCCGCTCGCGCGCCAGGTCTTTAATCAAATCAAGCACTTGCGCCTGTATCGAGACATCGAGCGCGGTCGTTGGTTCATCCGCCACGATGACAGAAGGCTCGGAACATAGGGCAAGCGCGATGACCACACGCTGGCGCATGCCGCCCGAGAACTGGTGCGGGTATTGGTTGAACCGCTCCGACGGATTCGGGATCGCCACGCGATCCAGCAGGTCGATGGCCCGCGCCTTTGCTTCGGTGGCCGAGAGGCCGAGGTGCAATTGGATCGTCTCCACCAGTTGCTCGCCGATGGTGAACAGCGGGTTCAGCGAGGTCAACGGGTCCTGAAAAATCATCCCGATTTCTTTCCCGCGAATGCGCCGCTTCTCCTCCGCATCAAGCTGATCGATCCGGCGCCCGTGCAGGATGACTTCGCCCGTCGCGATCCGCGCCGGCGGGTCCAAGAGCCCGATCACCGCGTTCCCCGTCATCGACTTCCCCGCACCGCTTTCACCCACGACGCCCCGGATCTCGCCCGGATGGATGTCGTAACTCACGTTCCGCACGGGCTGAAACAACCCATGCCGCGTCGGAATATCGACGGTGAGGTTACGGATCGACAGGATCGGCTCGGTCATTCTGTCGCTTCCGGTTTGAATTCGTGGGTCACGCGGATCTTGCCCACAATCGCGCCGTTGAAGGCTGGAAGGTCTTCAGCCGGAATCCAGTATTCCTGATGCTCTTTTCCACCAGCATCTTCGACATCGTAATTCGACAGAAAGCCGGTTTCGATTTCGAATTCAGTGACATACCCGCTGCCGCTTGCCTTGACGTTCCAGTCGCGTGCGATCTTGATTGCATAGCCTTCGGTAGTGACAGGATAGAATATCGGTTGTTCTGGCAGTCGAGGCGGAAAGGCCTTCATTCCGGTCTGCTCGATAAGCGCCAGTTCCTCTGGTCCTACGGGTCGCCAAAGAGTCTTCGTGGTCATTTCAACCTCGGGTTCAAAGCGTCGCGCAACCAGTCGCCCAGCAGGTTGACGCTAAGGGCCAGGATCAAGAGCGTGCAGGCCGGGAAAAAGAGGATCCACCACTCGCCCGAAAACAGGAACCCCTGGCCGATGCGGATCAGGGTCCCAAGTGATGGCTGCGTGGGCGGCGCACCGACGCCGAGGAACGACAGCGTGGCCTCGGCGATGATCGCCAGCGCGAGGCTGATCGTCGCGATCACCAGCACAGGCGAAAGCACGTTGGGCAGGATATGGCGGATCATGATGGAAAATGGCCGACGCCCAATCAGACGTGCGGCGGCGACGTAATCCTTGCTCTTCTCGACAAGCGTCGCGCCTCGGACAACGCGCGCGAACTGCACCCAGTCCGACAGGCCGATGGCGAGGATCAGCACCCAGATGGCCATCTGATCCCGATATTCGACCGGGGTCACGCCCTTGGCGATGCCAAAGATCAGCATCGCCACCAGGATCGACGGGAAGGTCAGCTGTACGTCGGCTGCGCGCATTATGATGGTTTCTGTCCAGCCGCCGAAGTAGCCCGAGATCAGCCCGAGGATGATGCCCAGTACCATGGCAAAGAGGACCGCGGCGAAGCCGACGAAGAGCGATATGCGCATACCGAAAAGGATGGTCGAAAAGACATCCCGTCCTTGATCATCGGTGCCCATCAGGAAGCTTTCGCTGGTAAAGGCATTGGGCTGCATCGGTGGTGTGAAGCCGTTCATCAGGTCCAGGCTCGCCGGGTCGAATGGGTTCGTGGGCGCGATCAGCGGCGCGAATATCGCAGCGAGGATGAGCGTGACTGCGGCAATCGCCGAGACCATCGCGACGGGAGAGTGCCGGAAAGCATAGCCCAGATCGCTGTCCCAGGCGCGTGACCACGCTGATGGCACGCGCTCAGTCGGTCGGTTGTCGGGCAGGGGAGCGTCTGTCATGCCGCAACTCTCAAGCGTGGGTCGATGAAGGCATAGAGGATATCGACGATCAGGTTGATGCCGACGAACATGACCGAGATCAGCATCAGGTAAGCGGCCATGACGGGAATATCGACGAACTGGATGGCGTTGATGAACAAAAGCCCGACGCCCGGCCATTGAAAGACCGTTTCGGTGATGATCGCGAAGGCGATGATCGAGCCAAGTTGCAGCCCGATCACGGTGATCACGGGCACCATCGTATTCTTCAGCGCGTGGCGGAAATTGATGACCCGGCCTTTCAGCCCGCGTGCGCGCGCAAACCGGATGTAGTCTTGGCGCAGGACCTCCAACATTTCAGAGCGCACCAGTCGCATGATCAAGGTCATCTGATAAAGGCCCAGTGTGATTGACGGCAGGATAAGCGCCTTCAATCCGCTCTCCGTCAGGAATCCCGTCGTCCACCAACTGCCTATCGGGACGGTTTCGCCCCGCCCGAACGAGGGAAGCCAGCCCAGTTCGACCGAGAACAGGTAGATCAGGAGAATGCCGATCAGGAAGGTTGGCAGAGATACCCCGATCAGGGACGACGCCATGATGACGTTGGCCACGATGCCGTCTCGTCGGATCGCGGTGAAGACGCCAAGTGCAATGCCCAGGACAATCGCGAAGAGGCCAGAGACAAAGGCAAGCTCAAGCGTGGCGGGCGCGCGTTCAAGAATGATCTCGGCCACAGGGCGGCCCTGGCGAAAGCTCACGCCGAAGTTGCCCTGTACGGCACCTTCGAGAAACTTGAAGTACTGCACCGGAAACGGCTGATCGAGGCCAAGCTGCGTTCGCAGGCGCTCCACGTCTTCAATAGTGCGTTCCTGACCCAGCATGTTGTCGATGGGGTCGCCGACAAAACGGAACATGGAAAAGGCGACGAGCCCTACGATCAGCAGGACCAGCACCGATTGACCCACGCGTCGAATGATAAATGCCAACATTTATTTGCCCCACGTGGGGAGGCAGAATTTGCGCAAATTCTGCCGCGATTTCTGCGCAGAAATCGTTTGTCCCCAGCCGTCCATACCTAGTTCACCGTCACCCAGCGTAGGATGAAGAAATTATCCGGCCGCTGCGTCAGTTCGACATGGCTGCGCGCGCCCCAGACAAGCGGCTGCACGTAAAGCGGTACATAGGCAACCTCGTCCTGCAGAATGCCCGCAACTTCGTCCAGCATGGCCTGGCGCTTGGCATCATCGATTTCCGACTGGATCATCGGCAGAAGCTCGTCGACGCGTGCGTTGGAAAAGCCACCGAAATTCCATGATCCCAGCTTCTTCTCTTCATTGGGGGTCGAGGCGAGGAAACGGATCGGATGTTCCGCATCGAAGGTACCGGGGCTCCAACCCAGCAGGTACATGTCGAAGTTGTCCGCCCTTAGCTCTGGCCAGTAGTTCTGCACCGGCATCGCATCCAGCGTCGGGTTCAGTCCCACTTGCGCCAGCATGGCCGTGATGGCCTGACACACCGCCTCGTCATTCAGATAGCGGTTGTTCGGGCACTTTAGATCAAAGGTCGCGCCTTCGATGCCCGCCTCGGCAACCAAGGCTTTTGCAGCTTCCTGATCGAATGCGTAAGGGGCCGCGGCGGCTTCGGAGTATCCGCGCATGGCGGGGCTCACCAATTGGCTCGCGACCTCGGCATTGCCGCGCATGATCGTCTGCAAGATGGCGGGCACGTTCACTGCCTTCGCGACTGCTTCCCGTGCCTTCGGATTCAGGAAGATGTCCGTTGTCCCACCACCGCCTTCGGCGGGCCCGGCCTGCTGGTCGAAGCCCAGCATTATGACGCGGGCTTCGATCCCCTGGATGACCCTCACATCCGAATTCCCCTGCAGGCGCGCGACGTCCTGGATGGGCACCGGATTTATGAAGTCCACATCGCCCGACAGCAGCGCAGCAAGGGCGGTGGCCGGGTTCTGAATGGGCGTCAAAGTGGCTTTCGTGATGTTGTGCTCGACGTCGCCCCACCAGCCCTCGAACGGTTCCAACACCGTACGCAGCCCCGGCTCTCGTGCGGTGACGCGGAACGCCCCCGTGCCATTCGCATTGAGCGTCGCAAAGTTACCGCTTTCCTTGTCCGGCAAAGCGGCATTATTCGCTTCGGTCCAGCCGCTATCCATGATCATCCAGTTGGCAATGCTGCCCGGGAAGATGGGGTTTGGTGCCGAAGTCATGAAATCCACCGTGAAGTCATCGACTTTCACAACTTCGCTGACTGGCGCAAACCAGCTCCGCGTGTCGGAGGCTTCGTTCGACGCGCGTTCGTAAGAAAAGATCACATCGTCGGCGTTGAATTCCGCGCCGTCCTGAAAGGTCACGCCCTGGCGCAGCGTGAAGCGCCAGCCTTCGCCGTTGCCGATGGGCTCCCAGCTTGTGGCAAGTGCGGGCTCGACGGTCATGTCCTTGCCGCGCCGGACAAGACCTTCATAGACGTTGTTCAGAAAGCCCAGCACTGGAGCCGAGTTCACGGCATGCGGGTCCATCGTTTGCGGGTCGGTAGTCACCGCCCAGGTGAAGTCCTCCGCTGCCGCGGGCAGGGCAAGCGAAGCGGAAAAGGCGATCGCTGTCGTGAGTCTATGCATGGCCGACGTCCTCTTGAATGAATTGCGGGCGTTTCGCCCCTCCTTGCCAGAATGGCGCCTTGGCGCTCATCTTGCCGAAAAATACGCCAGGGGGTCTGGGGGGACAGTGTCCCCCCAGTGGATCGCCGCGCGTTAGCGCGGCGATCCCTTTAGTTCATGGTGATGTACTTCACCTTTGGCTGATCTTCCGGGTCGACCTCGATACCGACACCATCGGCCATGCCCCAATTCAGAACCTGGTGATGAATGGGGATGTAAAGCGCTTCGTCCTGCACCACGCGCCAGATATCGGCGATGTCGGCATTCCGGGCTTCAAGGTCTGTGTTCGACGCGAGTGATTTGATCTTTGCATCGAGATCGTCGTTGTCAAAGCCCGTGCCGTTCCAGGTGCCGATGTCACTTTCCCGGCCATGGACCAGGAAGTTGAAGATATACTCGGAGTCATAAGTGGGCACACCCCAGCCGAGCATATAGAAATCGGTCTTGCCATCGATGATCAGCGGAAAATGCTGCGCCTTTGGTTTGGCATCCAGGTTCACGGTGATACCAATCTGACCCAGCATGCCGACGGCAGCCTGGCAGATGCCTTCGTCGTTGATGTAACGGTCGTTCGGGCAATCCAGCCGGATCGAGAACCCATCCGCGTATCCCGCTTCGGCCATCAGGGCCTTGGCCGCATCGATATCCGTCATGCTCTCGGCATCCATCTCGGCAGTCCACCCGTTGACGAAGGGCGGTGCAATCATGCCAGCGGGCTGCGACTGCCCACGCATTACCACCTGACGCACGGCGTCACGGTTGATCGCCATCGACATCGCCTTGCGCACCCGAACATCGGCCAGAGGGTTCTTGCCATCAATGTTGTCCGCCTCGATGTCGTCGGCACCCTGGTTCATCCCGAAAAAGATGACCCGGTTCTGCGGAGCCTGTTTGACGACCAGACCATCTGCAGCATCAACACGCGCTAGGTCCTGAACCGGCATGTCCTGCAAGAAGTTTACTTCGCCAGACAGTAAGGCGGCGACGCGCGTAGCG
>JASJDQ010000186.1 GCA_030065075.1 Paracoccaceae bacterium
GGTCATCGACGATCTGGTCGATACCTTTATCCCACCGAAATCCTACGCAGATCAGTGGGATACCGAAGGGCTGAAAGCTGCGATCGAGGAAAAGATCGGCATCTCGGTCCCCGTGGTCGAATGGGGCGACGAAGAGGGTGTTGACGATCAGGACATCCGCGAACGACTTTACGAAAAGTCGGACGAGTTCATGCAAGCCAAGTCCGACACATTTGGCCAAGAGGCCATGCGGTCCATCGAAAAGCAGATCGTTCTACAGACGATGGACGCCAAATGGCGCGAACACATCCTGACGCTGGAACACCTGCGCTCGGTCATCGGCTTCCGCGCCTATGCCCAGCGCGACCCGATCAACGAGTACAAGTCCGAGGCCTTCGCCCTGTTCGAAGGTCTTTTGAACGGTCTACGTGCGGACGTGACCGAGAAACTCGCCCATATCCGTCCGCTGACCGAAGAAGAGCAGCAGGCGATGATGCAACAGGCGCTGGCCCAACAACAGATGGCCGCCGGTGCTGCCGAGGCTTCCAACACGCCACCCGCACCAACGCAGGAAGCAGTTGAAGCGGGCTTTGACGAGAACGATCCCGAAACCTGGGGCAAGCCCGGTCGAAACGACCAATGCCCTTGCGGATCCGGCAAGAAGTTCAAGCACTGCCACGGCGCATTGTGACGCAATCGACTCAGTTCTGAGGAATTCCATCCGGCGGCGCTCGGCCCAGCGCAAGAATTTGGCTACCTTCCAAGGCAACGCTGGACCCGCCAGCCAAGAGCGGGCCGGATGGAGGTAGGTAATGAAGTTCCTTGCTTCGCTGGACAAGCGGCGCTGGACGACAGCAGTCGTCACGTTGATTCTGGCGTTTCTGAGTGGCTTTCTGATGCAGACCGTCTTGACCGAGCCTGCATCGATTGTTGCTGTTCCAGGATCGGAAGATGTCCCAAAGCCCCTGCCCACGTCTCCGCAAGCGGCGCCCCTGCCGATCCTTCACCAACCACCACGCTATCCCGATCGTGTGCAAGAACAGTGGTCAACTCGCGTCGCGGACTGCGAACCGCGCCTGACAGTTTCCGCTGCACCGGCCGCGACCTTGCGCGTTGACCTGACCGCGAGTTGTTCGCCGAACCAGACCGCTACACTGCGTCAGGGTCCGATCACCGTTGGCGTCAAGACAGACGCCTATGGCCGTTGGCAGGCGCGCATTCCCGCCTTCGAGCAGGACGCTGAAGTCGAGGTCGCCATTGGCGAACGCCTCTTGCGGCATTCCATGAACGTACCTGAGGCGGATCAGTTTCGACATGTCATGCTGCAGTGGAACGGACCCCAGGTCTTCCGGATCAATGCCTATGAATTCGGGGCGAAAGATCAACAGAACGGGCATGTCTGGTCCGGTGCGCCCAAGGCGCCGGAACGGGCCTTGCGCGGCGGTGGTTTTCTGACGCGGTTGGGGGATGAGACGGGGTCCGGCGCCGAGATATACAGTGTGCCCGTTGGTGCCATGCCCTCGTCCGGCGTGATCCGGCTGACGGTCGATGCCGAGATAACAGAAACCTCCTGTGACCAAACCGTCGAGGCAACCGCGTATCAGTCGGGTCCTCTTGGACGATTGAGTCCGTCGGAAGTGTTACTGAAAATGCCCGGCTGCGAGCGCATCGGGGAACACCTCCGCTTGCAAAACCTGTTCCCCGACATGAGACTGGCGTTACACTAATCCGTTTGCTTGCTGCCACATGCTTCGTATCTTTTTGATCGTTGGTCTTTGTCTGATCCCGCTCGTCGGCGCCGCGGGTCCTGTCAAACTGACATCTTCAGATGGCCAAGTGGTTCTGGAAGGCCAGCTTCTTTCGCAGGATGGCGAGTTCTTTCGTGTGGAAACCGTTGCGGGACCGGTCACGCTGGATGCCGGACGCCTGAGATGCAGCGGGGCCGGATGCCCGGACCCGGCAAAGCTGGTGGCACGCGCCCGCGTCGGTGGCGCGCCCGACATGATCCACCGTCTGATCCCCGCCCTGCTGGAGGTGTTCGCCGATCTGAACGGTCTGGAGTACATCCGCCGTTTCACCGACGACACGACAGTGGCATGGGAGCTTCGCGAGGCGGATACCGACCGCATGGTGGCCATCATCGACGGCACTGTGGCAGGCAGCGAGGTGGTAGAACAACAACTGGCCTCGCGCGACATCGATCTGGGCGCGACGAAGGTGCCCGCCAATGGGCCGGTTCGACAGGATGTGATCGCGCTTGATGCGCTTGTGCCCAGTGTCGCCACCGAAAATCCGCGCGCCATGCTGACCTTTGCGCAGCTCGAAGGACTGCTCAGCGGGCGCTTGTCCAACTGGTCGCGTCTGGGCGGCGAGGACCTTTCCGTGGAACTGCATCTTCCCAAGGGATGGGACGACGCTGTCCAGCGCCTCAATCCTGACAGGCGCTTGGCCAAGGCCACTTTCCACGAAAGTCCGGCGGATCTGTCCGACGCCGTCGCTGCCAATCCAGCGGCCATCGGGTTGGTGCCCTATTCAGCCATTGGCAACACCGTACCTTTGGTAATCAGCGGTGCCTGCGGTCTGGCCGCGCCCGCCACCCGCGACACGATCCGCGCCAAGGACTATCCGATCACCAAGGCGCTCTACCTGCAAAGGGTCGGAGCGCGGCAGCCAAAGATCGTTCGGGACTTCATTGCCTTTGCCCGCAGCGCCGAAGCGCAGCCAATCATCCGCGCGGCGGGCTACGTCGACCAGGCCATCGGCCGGATCGGGTTCGAACGACAAGGCGACCGCATCGCCAACGCCGTTCTGGCCGCTGGCAATGACACAGAGGCGATGGCAGCGGTCCAGAACATGATTGCCACGCTTCTGGAGGGCGAGCGCCTGACCCTGACCTTCCGGTTTCAGGATGGGTCCAGTGATCTGGTCTCGGCCCCTGATGTTCAGCGCCTTGCGGATGCCATCGACGGCGGCGAATTCGACGGTCACGAGGTGCTTTTTGTCGGCTTCTCGGACGGCATCGGGCCCGAAGCCGGGAATGTCCGACTGTCAGAGCGTCGCGCCCGCGCCGTCCGACGCGCCGTCGCCGCACGGGTTCAGCGCACGGACATCCCGCTTCGGGCAACCGGTTTCGGAGAGGTCATGCCCATGGCCTGCGACGACACGCCCTGGGGGCGACAAGTGAACCGGCGCGTCGAGGTCTGGCTTCGCAAGCTATAGATAACCGGCCGACCGAAACGAGAATTCGCCCGTCGCCCCGATGATCAGATGGTCATGCAGCGTGATCGAAAGGGTCTCTGCCGCTTGCTCGATCTGCCGGGTCACGGCGATGTCGGCCTCTGACGGTGTCGGGTCGCCGGATGGATGGTTGTGCACCAGGATCAGGGCGCTGGCATTCAGCTCAAGCGCGCGCTTCACGACCTCGCGGGGATAGACCGGCACATGATCCACCGTTCCCTTTGCCTGGGGTTCATCCGCGATCAGCACGTTCTTGCGATCCAGAAACAAGATGCGGAACTGCTCGGTCGGCCCGTGCGCCATGGCGGTGCGGCAATACTCGACCACCGCCTGCCAACCCGACAAGGCGGGCCTGTCGATGATCCGCGTCTGCGCCAGCCGGTGCGCGGCAGCTTCGACGACCTTCAATTCGGTGATGACCGCGTCACCAACACCGTCGATCTCGCCAAGCCGCTCGACCGGGGCGGAAATGACCCCGTTGAAGTCTCTGAAGGCCGTCAACAGGCTGCGGGCCAGAGGCTTTACATCGCGGCGCGGTATGGCGCGAAAAAGGACCAGTTCAAGCAGCTCATAGTCCGCCACCGCATCCGGCCCGCCCTTGCGAAACCGGGCGCGCAGACGTTGACGATGATCCTTGATATAGGACGGCAGCGCGTCGGCCTGAGCCGCGAACAGCGGCATGGCCGCCTCATCAAAGGAATACTGCTCCGACATGCGCCGGAGCATCGGCACCCATGGTTAAGAACGGCTTAATCGCTGATGAACCGGATTTGCACCTGGCGGGCGCCAGGGAAATGCTCGACACACTCCTGATCTGGCATTTCATAAAACCCGCCGACCGCGTCCCGGCTGTGGAACGACAGAAGCCGCGGCATCACACGCCGCGCATCGTGCAGCATTCCCGTTGGGACGACGACCAGGTTCATGCCCTTCGCCATCGGCTCTCGGACCAAAAACGTCAGCTTGCGACCAACGCGATAGACCGCGTTGGCCACGTAACGTCCATCCCCACCGTCATACCCGTTCAGCAGCGCCTGGCATTCCTTGCGCTCGGCCTCGGTGAATTCAGACTCGCTTGCCCTCAGGTTTGGTCGCGAAACGCGACGCGGAGATACGCTCGCCGGCGCGGGATCGTTCGCGCAATCTTCAATGTTCAACTCGTCCGCATGCTCGCGCAAGGCCTGATAGGCTTCGGTGATCTGGGCAAACTCGCTTCCGCACTCCGGGTGCTGATCCGGATGCTTTTCCTTCGCCAGTTTCTTATAGGCGCGGCGAATATCGGACTTGGTCGAATTGGCTGGAATGCCGAGGATGTCGAAGGCTTGGGAACGCAGCGCAACTCGATCGATGGGCGACATGGGCGAAACTCGTTAACAGATGGAACACAACACAACTGAAATGAGGGAACCACATTTCGCCACATTTGCCAAAGAATGCGTTCAAATCGGGGCAGAATGTAAAACGGCCGTCCGCGATCATCGCGAACGGCCGTCATTGTTTCAAATGAGACGACAGAGCTAGCTTTTCATGCTTTCCCAGAACGATTTCATTTTCTTCAGGAAGCCCGTGCTTTCGGGATTGTTCTCTTCGCTGAGTTTCTCGAATTCGCGCAAAAGCTCTTTCTGCTTCGACGTCAGGTTGACCGGCGTTTCCACGGCCAGCTCGATCAGCATATCGCCCGCGCCGCCGCCGCGAAGCGATGGCATGCCCTTGCCGCGAAGGCGCATCTGACGTCCCGACTGGCTGCCAGCTGGGATCTTCACCCTGCTGCGACCCCCGTCGATGGTCGGGATTTCGATATCACCGCCCATCGCCGCCGAGGTCATGGACACCGGCACCCGGCAATAAAGCGTGTTGCCGTCGCGTTGGAACAGCGCGTGGTCGGCAACCTCGATAAAGATATAGAGATCGCCTGCAGGCCCGCCGCGCAGACCAGCCTCGCCTTCGCCTGCCAGGCGGATGCGCGTTCCGGTTTCGACACCTGCCGGGATGTTCACGCTGAGCGAGCGGTCCTTTTCGACGCGACCGGCCCCGCTACAGGACTTGCAGGGGTTTTGAATGATCTGCCCAAGACCGCCACAGGTCGGACAGGTCTTTTCGACTGTGAAGAAGCCTTGGCTGGCACGCACCTTACCCATACCGGAACAGGTCGGGCACGTAGTTGGCTCGGTTCCGTCCGCGGCCCCGTTGCCGTTGCAGGCGTCGCAGGCCACCGACGTCGGCACCTGAATGGTTTTCTGCAGCCCGGCATAAGCATCTTCGAGCGAGATCCGCAGTTGATAGCGCAGATCAGAGCCGCGCACAGCCCGGCGCCCGCCGCCGCCACCGCGACGGCCACCCATGATATCGCCGAAGAGGTCATCGAACACATCGGAAAACGCGCTGGCAAAATCGCCCTGGCCATGGAATCCGCCACCGCCCGGCCGCCCGCCGCCGCCCATGCCGCCTTCGAACGCCGCATGACCGAAACGATCATAGGCGGCCTTCTTTTCAGCGTCCTTCAGGATGTCATGCGCTTCATTGACTTCCTTCATCTCGGCTTCGGCGTTCGGGTTTTCGGTATTCCGATCCGGGTGAAGTTCCTTCACCTTGGACCGGTAAGCCTTCTTGATCTCGTCAGCACCTGCGCCCTTCGAGACCCCCAATATGTCGTAATAGTCACGCTTTGACATGGCGTATCCCCCAGGAAACGCAAAAACCGGCCCGAAGGCCGGTCCGGGTTGCGTTCAGCGGCGTCAAGCGCGCTTGTCGTCGTCGAGATCTTCGAAGTCGGCATCGACGATGTCGTCATCGACACCCTGCGGGCCTTCGTCATGATCTTCGGGATCGGCATCGCCAGAGGCTTCGGCCTGCGCCTTGTAGATCGCTTCACCAAGCTTCATCGACGCTTCGGTCACATTCTGGATGCCCGAGCGGATCTTGCCCGCGTCTTCGGTTTCCAGCTGCTCCTTCAGGTTGGCCATGGCCAGCTCGATCGCTTCGATCGTGGTCGGGTCGACCTTGTCGCCATGCTCTTCCATCGACTTCTCGGTTGCGTGGATCAGGCTTTCGGCGGCGTTCTTGGCTTCGATCAGATCCTTCTTGGCCTTGTCTGCCTCGGCGTTGTCCTCGGCATCCTTGACCATTGCTTCGATCTCGTCATCCGACAAACCGCCCGAGGCCTGGATGGTGATCTTCTGCTCTTTGCCGGTGCCCTTGTCCTTCGCCGAAACGGACACGATGCCGTTCGCGTCGATGTCGAAGGTCACCTCGATCTGCGGCAGACCACGCGGCGCGGGCGGGATGTCTTCCAGATTGAACTGGCCGAGCATCTTGTTGTCCGACGCCATCTCGCGCTCGCCCTGGAACACCCGGATCGTCACGGCGTTCTGATTGTCTTCCGCGGTCGAGAAGATCTGCGACTTCTTCGTCGGGATCGTCGTGTTGCGGTCGATCAACCGGGTGAACACACCGCCCAGCGTTTCGAT
Source organism: Paracoccaceae bacterium (assembly GCA_030065075.1). Taxonomy (GTDB): domain Bacteria; phylum Pseudomonadota; class Alphaproteobacteria; order Rhodobacterales; family Rhodobacteraceae; genus JAJDOD01. Next base: position 6,684 of record JASJDQ010000186.1, read on the forward strand.
ACCAAGCGAAAGCGGCGTGACGTCCAGCAGAACAACATCCTTCACGTCACCCTGCAGAACACCGGCCTGAATGGCGGCGCCCATGGCAACGACCTCGTCCGGGTTCACACCCTGATGGGGTTCCTTGCCGAAGAACTTCGTCACCTCGTCCTTCACCTTCGGCATCCGGGTCATACCGCCGACCAGAACGACCTCGTCGATATCGTCAGTCGACAGGCCCGCGTCCTTCAAGGCAGCCTGACACGGCTTGATCGAATTCTTGATCAGATCACCAACCAGGCTTTCCAGCTTCGCGCGCGTCAGCTTGATGACCATGTGCAAGGGCGTGCCCGACGACGGGTCCATCGAGATGAACGGCTGGTTGATCTCGGTCTGCGTCGAAGACGACAGCTCGATCTTGGCCTTTTCAGCCGCCTCTTTCAGGCGCTGCAAAGCCATCTTGTCTTTCGTCAGATCGACAGAATGCTCTTTCTTGAACTCGTCCGCCAGGTAATTGACGATCCGCATGTCGAAGTCTTCACCACCAAGGAACGTGTCCCCGTTGGTCGACTTCACTTCGAAAAGCCCGTCGTCGATTTCCAGAATGGTGATGTCGAACGTACCGCCACCAAGGTCATAAACCGCGATGGTCTTCGTCTCTTTTTTGTCCAGACCATAGGCAAGGGCAGCCGCCGTTGGCTCGTTGATGATCCGCAGCACTTCCAGACCGGCGATCTTGCCGGCGTCCTTCGTGGCCTGACGCTGGGCGTCGTTGAAATAGGCAGGAACCGTGATGACGGCCTGCGTCACGTCTTCGCCCAGATAGCTCTCGGCGGTCTCTTTCATCTTCTGCAGAATGAAAGCGCTGATCTGAGACGGCGAATATTTCTCGCCACCAGCTTCGACCCATGCGTCGCCATTGCCGCCGTCGACGATTTCATAAGGAACGATCTTCTTGTCCTTCGTCACCTCGGCATCGTCGACGCGACGGCCGATCAGACGCTTGACGGCAAAAACGGTGTTCTCGGGGTTTGTGACGGCCTGACGTTTCGCAGGCTGGCCGACCAGACGCTCGTTGTCGGTAAAGGCGACAATCGACGGCGTGGTCCGGGCACCTTCGGCGTTCTCGATAACCCGTGGCTGAGACCCATCCATGATAGCGACGCAGCTGTTCGTGGTTCCAAGGTCAATACCGATGACTTTACCCATGCTCAGTATCCTCTCTAGGCGATGTTGCGGGGAACGGCCCGTTATGGCACCGCAGCCCAATCCCAAATTTGGTGACAACCCTCCAAGGGGCCGTTCACGGCTTCGTGCGGTATATAGGGAGGGGTCCCAGCCCCTGCAAGCGTAAGAAATACAGGAATTTCGGAGCTCCTTCGTGATTCCCGGCGACCAATTAAACTCTTTTGAAAATTTTCCTTAATTTCGTCTAAATGTTTACGCAGTGACTTGCGACACTCACACTCGTATCAAAGTGCGAGTGTTGTTATGCGTATCCTGCCTCAAGCGGCTATAGCCGCGCTTCTTTCCAGCCAATTTGTCTTTGCCGCCCCGGCTCATGCTGAGGGGTGTTCAAAGTTCTTGGGCGTTTCTCTTTGCCATGACAGCAGCCGTTCGCTTGTATCGCGGAACGCCGATGGTCAAAGCGACAAGGCACCGGCTGTGACCAAGACAGAAACGAAAGAGACGCCGGACAGCACCAAGGCCGAACCGACACGCGCTGACAAGCTCACCGCCAAGGCCGAAAAGGCGCGCAAGGCCGCCGACAAGGCGGCCGCGCGGGCCGAGAAGGCAAAGAAGGCCGCTGAAAAGGCAGACGCCAAGGCCGCCAAGAAGGCAGCGCGCGCCGAGAAAGCTGCGAAGAAAGCCGAGAAAGCCGCAAAACGTGCCGAGAAGGCTGCCGAGAAAGCCGAACGCAAGGCTGCGAAGGCCGAGAAGAAGCCGACGGAAAAGAACATCGCCGCGGCCAAGAAGGCTGCCGAGAAGGCGGAAAAGACGGCTG
>JASJDQ010000187.1 GCA_030065075.1 Paracoccaceae bacterium
CCGGCGTCATTCACCGACACCCATATCGAGAACGCGCATAGACACCTGACGATTCACGACGCTCATTTCGACAAGCTGAAAGAGCTGATCGAGGAAACTCTGGCAGAGTTCGAGGTCGACGCGGAGGACATCGCTACGGTGCTTGCCGCGTTCGAGCAGCGTCGCAGCCTGTTGATCGAGGGCTGAGATGTCGATTGAAGCCATCAACGAGCAGCTTTTGCGCGCCATCGGCGTCGGCGTGGCGCTGGTCGAAGCGAAGTCGCTGACTGTCCGTTTCTCGAACGACACCTTTGCCGAATGGTTCGGTGCGCCAGAGGAAGGCGCGCAATTGTCCGACATTCTGCCCACGCTCGACATTGGCGAAGCGCTGGAAAAACTGGCGGACGGCGGCAAGCACACGGCCGAGGCATCCTTCAAACTGCGCCGCCGGACGATGACGGTCGCGGTCGAATTCAATCGGGCGCTTGAAGACGACCAGGACATGATCGTGCTGGTCTGTCAGAACATCACGCGGATCAAGGAACTGGAATCCATGATCGATTCCTACTCCATGATGGTCGAGCGCAACACGCACGAGATCAAGCGCGAGAAGGAACAGGTCGAAAAGCTGCTTCTGAACATGATGCCTCGGACAGCCTATGAAGAGTACAAGTCCTTCGGTGTCGTCGCCCCGCGTGTCTTTGAAAGCGTGTCGGTCCTGACGCTCGATTTCGCAGGTTTCGATGCCATCCTGGCTGCGCATGAACCTGCAGTGATCGTCAGCGAGCTGAACGACATCTACACTGCCTTTGACCGGATCGGCGAACAATTCGGCTGCGAACGCGTGCGCACAACCGGGGACAGCTACTTCGCCGTCTCTGGGGTGCCAGACCCGGTGCGCGACCATTCCGGGTCTATCGCCAACACGGCCGTCCGCTTCCTGCGCTATCTCGAACGGCGCAACCAGACGCACCCGATTTCCTGGGAGGCCCGCGTGGGTCTGGCAAGTGGTCCCGTGATCGGCTCGGTGGTCGGCGTTCAGAAGTACATCTACGACGTCTTCGGACCCGCCGTTGCGGCTGCCGACACCATTCGGCTTGCCGCGCAACCGATGGGCATCGCAGCGCACAGCTCTATTGCGGACCTTCTGGATTCTCGGTTCTCCGTCCGGGCCATCGACGATGTGGGGAGCACCGCACCCGCAGCCACAGAGGCTTACGCCCTGACGGAAGGCGGGAGTGACAGCGCGAGCCTGCCATGAGCCACGCTCAAGACCCGGCAGTCGCGGCATCCGTTCCGGTGGCCGAGTTGATCGGCTTGTTCCCGGATCCGGCCGCATTGTTCGACGGCGACGGCCAACTTGTTGTCGCCAATCCGAACTTCGAAGCGATCTTCAGGCCGATCGAACAGTTCATTCAGCCTGGCACGCCGTGGAGCATCGTTCTGGCCGAAGCCGAGCGAAAGGATGTTCTGACCGCCAAGGCCTGTGGCGATCTACGGCTCGTTGAAGAGCTGTTGCTGTTGCAGACTGGCGACGTCCCGACGGTCGACACCGTTCTTTCGGAGGAAACCCACGCGGAAATCACGCTCACAGCGTTATCTGATGGCGGCTTTGCGATGCGGATCGCACTGGGGGACCCGTCCGAGACGGAAGAACGCGAGATCGAACAGGTTATGGCAAAAGTCCTGGAGGCGTGTCCGACCAGCCTGACGATGGCGCGAATTGGGGACGGGCAGATCCTGTATCGCTCCCCCTCTGCCACCGAACTCCTCGGTAAAGGCATGAACAGCCACGACCACTTTGCGCGTCGCGAGGATCGCGCGGATTTCGTGACAACCCTTCTTCCTGACGCGCGCGTCGACGATATGCGCATCACTGGTCGCAGAAGCGACGGATCGGAATTTCCGGCGGCGATCTCGGCCCGGCTTATCGATTATCGGGGCGAAGACGTCGTCGTCTACAGCATCCTTAACCTGACCGACGAGATTGCCATGCAGTCCGAATTGGCCCGCCAGAAGGACCTGATCTTTCGGGCCGAGAAAATGTCTGCGCTTGGGGAACTGCTGGCGGGCGTTGCGCATGAGTTGAACAACCCGCTGTCCATTGTCGTCGGCAACATGCTGATCTTGAAAGAGGAAGAGCTTGATCCCGCCATCCTGGGGCGCGTTGACAAGGTGTCGGACGCCGCCGAGCGCTGTGTGCGCATCGTGCGCAGCTTCCTTGCAATGGCCCGCGAGCGACCGCTTGAGCTTTCCGCCGTTTCCCCGGCGGTTCTGGCGGATACAGCGGTGGACAGCTATCTTGCAGGCGCACAGGAGACGGACGTTGACGTGGTCTCCGAGGTAGCAGACGACCTCCCGGACCTGTGGGTGGACGAGACCCAGATAGTACAGGTGCTGACCAACCTGTTCGTCAACGCGTCGCAAGCTATTGGCGAAGCGGGTGTCGGATGCCGCATTTCCGTTCAGGCGGGCACAGGCAACGACCCTGGTTTCTTGCGCCTGATCGTGCAGGATAATGGTCCGGGCGTTCCTCCGGACGTTGCCGACAAGATATTCGATCCGCTCTTCACCACCAAATCGGCTGGCAAGGGCACAGGCGTCGGCCTGGCGCTTTGCAATCGGATTGTCGCGTCCCATGGGGGCACAATCTCGCTGCGTCAGGAAGCGGGTGCGGGCGCCTGCTTCGTTCTTGACCTGCCTGTTGCGGCAGACGCGTGATGCCCGGATTTCACACGCCCGCCTGAGGGTTCACTGTCCTCTCGCGCTTTTGGCGGGCCGCCGTGGCCAGACCGAGTAGGGTCCGATGATGTCCATGTTCGGTTGTCTCGAAGTCTTCATCTTGCATCTCCTTTTCGGGTTTCCGTGATGCAAAACCTTCTGCCCCGGCAAGGTATCAGGCGCATTGCACGCAAGCGCCTAAATCGTTTCAGTTGTTTCGGCGCAATCGACAGCTATGGGCCGACGACCCAGGACAGCGATGCAATTTGCTCTTTGTTTGCGGAGTTGGGTCAAGGGGTCGTCGCGTGAAGCGGCTTCATGTTCGCAGCCCCGTGCCCTAGACTGAGGTGCATCGAAATCCTATCCATCCAGCAGCGGAACGAGGCTCACATGAGTTTGATCGCAAAAGCAACGTCACTCGTTGGCGGAACCGTGGCCGCAATGCGTCGCAAGGACTCTCCACGAGAACAGGCGATGGGCTCGGAACCAAATATCCCCGAGGCTCGGAAACAAGGGATCATGACCCTGAAAATGCCTGTTGCCGAGGGCTGGAAAAATGGCCGCCTTCCTGTCTGTGCAGAAGGCTTGCAGGTGAATGTCTTTGCGTCTGATCTCGATCATCCGCGCTGGATCGAGGTTCTTCCGAATGGCGATGTTTTGGTCGCTGAATCCAAAGAACAGGCCGGTCCGCCGAAAACGCTGATGGATCATGCCGCGCAGGCGACAATGCGACGGGTGAAAGCCATCGGAAAAAGCGCCAATCGCGTCACCCTGTTTCGCGACGAAGATGGTGATGGGGTCGCCGATGCGCGGCATGTCTTTGTGGAAAACCAAAACCAGCCGTTCGGCATGGCTCTGGTGAAAGACAAGTTCTACCTGGGCAACACCGACGGGATCAAAGCCTTCGATTATGTTGCAGGGGCAGACCGGCTTGAAGGCGAAGGTAAGCTATTGGTGGAGTTCAAACCGCATGGTCACTGGACGCGCAGCCTTCTTGTTTCAACGGACCAAACCAAGATCTACGCGGGCGTCGGCTCGCTCACCAATATCGCCGACCAGGGAATGGAGGTCGAGGAAGGGCGTGCCGCGATCTGGGAACTCGATGTGGCAACAAACGAGGCGCGCGTCTTTGCAACTGGCCTGCGCAACGCGGTCGGCATGGCGTGGGAGCCGACGACACAGACCCTGTGGACCGTCGTCAACGAGCGCGATGGTCTGGGCGATGAAACGCCCCCCGACTATCTGACCTCTGTCGTGGATGGCGGGTTTTATGGGTGGCCCTACAGCTACTGGGATAGGATTGTCGATGACAGGGTGCCCCAGGACCCGGAAAAGGTCGCCAATTCCATCGTGCCCGATTATGCGCTTGGCGGCCACACGGCCTCATTGGGTCTCTGCTGGATGCCTGAAGGAACGCTGCCCGGATTTGGCGATGGCATGGTTATTGGCCAGCACGGTTCATGGAACCGCTCCATTCTGAGCGGTTACAAGCTTATCTTCGTGCCGTTCAAAGATGGAAAGCCGAACGGGGCGCCGAGGGACATCCTGACGGGGTTATTGTCGGATGACGAAAAACTCGCCTACGGCCGCCCGGTTGGCGTGACGCTTGGCCCCGATCGCAAGAGCCTCTTGATGGCTGACGATGTGGGAGACGTGATTTTCCGCGTAAGCGCGCAGTAGATCGCGGGAACTCTGTGTCGGGCCGGAAATTTGCTTTTCTGGGGTGAGCCAGAAGGGAGACAGAAAGTGCAGCGGCTAAGAAAGCTCCTCATGTGTCTGAGTGTTGTGTGTCTGGCTTTCTCCACCACGACGCAAAAGGCAAGCGCGCTCCCCCCCGACACCACCGCCTCGGTCGTATCGGTGCTGCCGGTATGGCCGGGCCGCGCGCAAGGTGGGGCTGGTGCGCGCCCCGGTGCCGCGCCCGAAGGCAGCGGCGTTGTGCTGCGCCCGGGCGTCGTGGCCACGGCCTGGCACGTCATCGAACCTGCCGAGCGGATCGACGTGCGCTTGTCCGACGGGCGCGTCCTGCCAGCCCGTTTGATCGCCAAGGACGTGGCAAGCGACATTGCCGTGCTTTCGGTTGACGCAGATGTACCACCGTTCACACGCGCGCCGCGCCCGGCCCTCGCCGATCCGGTTTGCACAATCGGCAATGCCTGGGGTCTGGGACTGTCGGTGACCTGCGGCGTTGTCTCCGCGCTCGATGTGACGAACGCGGGCTTCAACCCGGTGGAGCATTTCGTGCAAACCGATGCAGCCGCCAATCCCGGTGTATCCGGAGGGGCACTGGTGGATACAGAGGGTCGGCTGGTGGGCATGATGTCGGCGATTTTCGCATCAGAAGGCGACGCGAATATCGGGGTCAACTTTGCCGTTTCCATCGATCTGCTGACGCGGGTCACCGACGCGCTGCTCGAGGCCGGCGTTGTGACCTACCCCGAACCGGGCTGGCAGCTCTCCCGACCCGACCGGGAACAACTCGCGCGGCGCGCCGCAGCGGTTGTCGCCGAGGTTGACGCGGATGGTCCCTCCGCTGCGGCCGGCGTTCGCGCGCGCGACCTGATCACCATGATCGACGGTTACCGCGTTCAAACACCGCGCGATGCGATTGCGGCACTGGCACTGGTGCCGGAAGACGCACCCTCGGTGGAGGTCACGCTGGAACGCGACGGGCAGTCGATGGTTGTGGCGCTACCGCTGAAAGTCATGCCAAAGGAAGACGCCGAAACGACTGCGGAGTGCCCTCACCCGGTCGCGGTTTGCCGAATGCGCCAGATCGTTTTCCCGGTCTCCAGTTTCGATCCACTCGGAAGTGCGACGCGGATCGGTCCGAACCTGCTCGTCACGAACCGGCATATCGTTGCCGCGCGGCCCGACGTGGTCGTGCACACGCCAGATGGTCCGCTTGACGGGCGCGTCGTGGCCTCGGCCTACACCGGCGATTTGGCCTTGATAGAGGTCGAAGGTCTGCCAGAAGGCGGGTCGATCCCCTCACTCGATGGTGGGAACGCCGCGGGGCAATCCTTCGCCATCGGAGCCGACATCACCCGACAGGAAATCCGCGCATTCGACCCTGGCCAATTGATCGCGCTGCCAGCAGAGGGCGCGGAGCTGGGGCGGCTTCACGTCACATCCTACATGCAGCCGGGCGTCAGCGGCGGGGCACTTGTGAACGAAAACGGCGCGTTGATCGGCATCAGCGTCGGCGGCGGCGACGGGCGGTACGAGGCCATTCCGCTGGAAGATGTGCGCGAACTGCTGGCGCTGAGAGACACAGAGAACGCCGTGGACATCACGGAACAGCTTGGCGCCGCGCTTTCGGAGTGCGCGGGTTTCTTGGAAACGGTTCAGCCCCGCGCGGCAGAACCATCCGCACTGGAAAACCTCGCCGACATATGTGCAGCTACAAAGAACCACGGCCAGCTTCTGGAAGCGGGCCGGACGCTCGCCATGGCAGGGGACTTCGATGCCGCGATCGCCCTTCATGCCCAGGCCGTCGGACAGGTTCCAAACTCGATTAACGCGCGCGTGTCGCTGCTGGTATCAATGCAACTCGCCGCCCGGTTCAAGGACATGATCCCCCACGCGCGGCGCGTGATGGCACTGGCGCCTGACGATCCGCAGGTGTTGCGCTTCGCCATCCAATCAGGCGTATGGGGCGGCGCGCCGGAATTGGCCGACGAGGGATACGCGGCGCTTCTGAAGGCCGACCCAAGGCAAGCGCAGGCCGCGCGGCGGTTCATCGACAACGCCCCACCGGCCCCGGTGCGGCGCTAGTTATTCCTCCAGCGGGTTGGGAATCCAGCCACCCGCCAACACGCCATCACGCTCGAACGGCGATGGGCGCGCCTCTGCCAGAAGGCGGGCGCGCAGTTGCACCGCTGTCAGATCGGGTTCGCGCGCAAGGATGCGCGCGGCCATGGCGGCCAGGCGGGGCACGGCAAAGCTCGATCCCGACGCCCTGCCCCGCTCGCCCCGAAAGTCGATCACTTCCAGATCTTCGGCCGGCAGCATGATGTCGACATGCTCCGCGCCCCAGTTCGACCCATGAGCAAGATGCCCGAAGTCGTCCGCCGAGGTCACCGTCAGAACGCGTTCGGACGGCAGGGCGGCGGGATAGATCGGGTCGGCGTCAATGTCCCGTCCGTTGTTCCCGGCCGAGACGACGGCCAGCATGTCGTGACGGGCCAAAGCCGCTTCGAACGTCGCCCAATCCGCGCGGTCGCGGCTGCCAAGCGGCATGGCCATGATGCGTACGCCCGCCGCTGCGGCGTGCGCCACGATGTCGCCCATCCGCGCCATATCCGGTCGAGGGTAGCGGTACGGCACCAAATCCGCGCCAGGCGCTTCGCGGGCAAGGATCGAGGCCACGGCGGTTCCGTGTCGAATCGGCAGGAAAGCCCCGCGCGATGTGTCCCCGTCATAGGGCCAGGGGTCGAGGTCCCAGAAGTCGTACCCAAGCGGTTGACCGCCCGGACTACGCGCCAGACGGTCGCGGAAGACCGGAAGGTCATAGGCCAATCCGCTGTCGACCAGCCCGACACGAACACCGCCCCGATCCACGCCATCGGGCCACGGAGCCTGAAGCGTCTCGGTCCACCTGACAGTTGCAAGATCGCCATCCAGTTGGTCGAGATACGCCCAAGGCTCATCCCCGAAGCGAAGCTCGCGCCCGGACTGAACCCAGCAACCACCATCCGCAATAGCCAGAAGGTTGGGCGTTGGACCATCCCCAAGCTCTGCGGCCAGCGCCACCCGAAACTGCCGAAGCGTCCCGTTGATCTGGCGGCGTTCGATGGTCAGTTCGTCACCGCCCGGCAGAACCAGCCTGACTGTTATCACACGCGGATCGCCCTCGGACGGCCTTTGCGCTTCCTCGATCAGCCAGCTGCCGGGCACCGCCGTTTGCGCATCCAGGCCCGACAGCTCGGCGCGATGGCAAAGGGCATCGACCGCGCCCAGCACGATGTCCACCCGCGCGTCGCGGGCTACGTTGGCCCATGCGCAAGACGCGGCCAGACCGGCCAGCAGACTAAGAAACGGGAAAAAACGGCCCATGGGCAACCGTCTCACGACACCCACGAGCAGGCAACCCACCGCTATTCGGCGGCAGTCGGCAAGGGTGACGTCGCCAGGCTTTGCCAGGCATCGTATTGCGAGAGGAACACACGCCCGTTCAGATCGTCGAGGAAGTGCGACCGCTTCAGCCGGTCCAACACCGGCCCTTTCACCTCGGACAGGTGCAGGCCGACACCCATGTCGGTCAGCCGTTGGTTGATGGCCTCCAGGCTCTCCAGCGCCGAATAGTCGACCTCGTTCACGGCAGAGAACATCAGGACAACGTTGCGGATGTCGCATCCCTCCGTCACCCGCGCCTGAATCAAATCCTCCAGAAACCGCGCATTCACGAAGTAAAGGCTTTCGTCCACGCGAAGCGAGACAAGCGACGGGTCGGTTTCAACCTCGTGCCGGTGGATATTCCGGAAATGCTGGGACCCGGGCACAAGGCCGACCTCGGCCACATGCGGACGGGATGTCTTGTAGAGGTGAAGCAGGACCGAGATCGCGACGCCGGAGGCCACGCCCGCCTCGACCCCCAGCCCAAGCGTCAACAGGATGGTCGCAGCGACGGCAATGAAGTCAGCGCGGGAATAGCCCCATGTTTTCTGAAGGATGGACAGGTCCACAAGGCTCAGCACCGCGACGATGATCGTGGCGGCAAGTGTCGCGTTGGGCAGATAGTAAACGAGCGGCGTCAGCGCGACGGCGGCGATGGCCAGACCGATGGCGGTGAAGGCCCCCGCAGCCGGCGTCTCGGCGCCCGCATCGAAGTTCACGACCGAGCGTGCGAAACCGCCTGTGACCGGATAACCGCCGGTAAAGGCCGCGCCGAGGTTGGCGGCGCCCAGGCCGATCAATTCCTGATCGGGGTCGATCCGCTGGCGTTTCTTGGCGGC
>JASJDQ010000188.1 GCA_030065075.1 Paracoccaceae bacterium
GATTGATTTTGTAATTGTTGGCATTGGCATTCGGCCCAACACCAAACTGGCAGAAAGCGCAAACATCCAATGTGACAACGGCATCGCCGTCGACGACATGGGCCGTACATCGGCACCAGACGTTTGGGCTGCTGGCGACTGCGCATCTTTTCCCTATCGGGGCGGCCGGCTTCGGCTGGAAAGCGTGCAGAACGCCATTGATCAGGCCGAGGCTGTTGCTGCCAATATGTTGGGCGCGGACGAGCCGTATGTCCCTTATCCCTGGTTCTGGTCCGACCAATACGATCTGAAGCTGCAGATCGCGGGACTGAAAACTGGTTATGACCGGATCGTCACGCGCGGCGCGGCACCGAGCGTCAGCCACTGGTACTTCAAGGACAATCGGTTCGTCGCCGTCGACGCGATCAATGCAGCGCGCGACTACATGGTCGGCAAGCGCTTGCTGGAGGCGGGAAAAACTGTAGATCCGGCCGTTATCGCAGACCCGGCTACCAACCTGAAAGAGCTACTGAGGTGAGGATCATTGGCGGACGGCTCCGCGGCCTTCGCCTGACGCCCGTTGGCAAGGGGGATGCTGGCGCCCATCTGCGCCCCACGACGGACCGCGTTCGCGAAAGCCTGTTTGGCATCCTGGAAGGGGGACGCTTCGGCGACCCCGTTGGGCAAGCAGTTGTGCTCGATCTCTTTGCAGGCACCGGCGCGCTGGGGTTGGAAGCGCTGTCGCGCGGGGCCAAAAGCACCACTTTTGTCGAAAACGGGCGCACAGCGCTTCGTCTGTTAAGCGGCAACATCGCCAAGGCAAGGGTAGAGGCCATGTGCCGGATCGTTCGCCGTGATGCCTGTAAACTCGGGCCCGCGGACGAAGCTCCGGCCACATTGGTCTTTCTCGATCCCCCTTATGGCTCGGGACTTGGTGAGAAGGCCCTTGAAGCCGCCGGGAAGGGTGGCTGGTTGGCCCCGGGCGCTCTAGTGATCTGGGAAGACGCCAAGGCCGCCGGCCCGCCCGAGGGATTCGAACTGATCGAGGCCAAGCGCTACGGCGACACGTGGATCACCTTCTTGCGCGCCCCAGACTAACGTCTGAGGCGGTCCAGTGCCTTTCGATAGTACCTCTTGTTCAGATTGATAAACTGCTCCAATCCGCGGCCCAGAATGCCACCGGAGCGATAACGCACGTAGAGATAGCCCACCACGCTTGCGGCAATGCCGCCAAGCGCATTCAGGATCAGGTCGCCCATCGTGTCATCAAGGCCGGATTTTTGCATGTTCAACCCGAAGAACTGGTCCATCCCGAACTCGTACACCTCCCAAAGCGCGCCGATTGTCATGGCGACGCAGAAGGATATGAAGGCAAGCGCAGACGGGGGCGCAGCGAAGTGGTCGCCTTCAAAAAGCATGAATACGAACAGGAAGCCAATTAGTCCGAAGCCAATCGCCGCAGACCCATGAAGCGCCAAGTCCCACCACCAGAATCTATTATAGAAATCAAATGCTTCTCCCAGCACAATCGATGCAAATATGAAGATCGTTGTGGCCAGAAGGAACGGCATCGGCAAATGCAATGACAGACGCCTCGCCAAAACGAGGGGCAGCAGCGATAGGGCAAGCGTCGCAAGGCTGACAAATGCCAAGGAAAAGCGCCCAAGCAGAAGCGCCGTGAAGGCGCTGACCAGCAGTGCTGTCCAGACGACTTGCATGACGGGTCCGGCAGATTTGATTAGGTCTCGTATCGGCGTGTCCTCCGCTGCCTGCTTCAATCTCTCTTATCAAACCCTATATGCACTTCATGGGACGTCCAAACATCCGAATAGCCAGTTACAACATCCGCAAGGCACGGGGTCTCGATCAACGAAAGGATCCAAGCCGTGTGCTGGATGTGATCAACGAAATCGACGCCGATGTCGTGGTCCTCCAAGAGGCGGATCACCGTTTCGGACGCCGGAGGTCGGCCTTGCCGCGCGCAATGGTCGAAAGTCACAGTGACTACTCCGTCGCGCCCCTCGCGGCCAACGATCACAGTCTCGGCTGGCACGGGAACGCGCTTTTGTTGAAGTCCGAGATCGAAGTTGCAAGCGTCCGCACCATGCGTTTGCCGGGGCTGGAGCCGCGGGGCGCAGCCATAGTCAAATTGACGGGAACCGTCGAATTGACCGTGGTGGCAACGCACCTTGGACTGCGCCGACGCGATCGCCGGGTCCAGCAACATGCAATTTGCGAGGCGCTGCCTGACAACACTCCAACGGTCGTGGCCGGTGATTTCAACGAGTGGTCCGGCAAGGACGGCCTTGAACCATTTGGCAAGAAGATGACGCTTTACGCGCCGGGGCGCAGCTTTCCGGCACGGTATCCCATAGCCTCACTCGACCGCTTTGCCGTCTCCAATAATTTGGGTGTTGTCGATGCCGGTGTCGCCGACGGGACATTGGCAAGACGCGCCTCGGATCATTTGCCGGTCTGGTGTTCGGTCGCAGAAGCGAACGCTTAAGCGTTTTCACGTTTGAGTTTACGCAGGGCGCGTGCCGCCGATCGGTAATGGCTTGCGCCAACGGCCTCTGCGTATCGGCCGCGCGTCCAGTTCAGGCCGGGTGCAAGCGTCTTCCCGTAAAGCACCGCATCCCTTGATCCAGCGATATCCCGCGTCAATCTTTCGTGCGCCGTCTCGAGAGCGGTACACGCATCTGACCAGGACCATGACCGTTGCCTTTCAAAGATCTGGTCGTTCAGCGTCGGGAGCTGGTTCCACTTGTATCCGGGCGCAGGCATTTCAGGCGATTTTCCTTTTTCCACAGCGGCGCACCAGTCGAAATAGAGATCAATCCACGCGGCGCGATGACCAATAAGCCGTTTCGCAGTGTACCCGTCCTGGTCCGGTCGCTCTGCCGCATCCTCGTCGAACGTCTCGGTCAGAGAGCAGAGCTTTCGCCATTCCCGTTCGTTTGCGGCAAGAAGGTCCTGTTTCGAAGTGGCAGCGGGCATTCAAGTCTTACCTTCGTCGAGCGCAACACGGCTCTTCCAGTTGAGGCACTCGAATAACTTGGCATTCCACAGTGCAAGTTCATTGATCTTGATCAATGCTCGAAGCCCGGACGCCGCTAAGCATGGAAGCATGAAAGACAACGCGAGCAAACATACGGTCATCGTCTTTTCGAAAGCCGGGCACTCTCGGCGCATAGCCAGGGAAATCGCAGAATACCTCGGCGTCGCGCCGGTCGAGGTGACAACGCCCCGGTACAAACTGCCGATCCTTGGCTGGATCGCAGCCTGTCTGGATGGCATGCGGGGCGCACCGGTGCCTCTAGACCAGAGCCTCGATCTGCCGGACGACGGCCTGGTCGTGCTGGTCGGGCCGGTTTGGGCAGGCGGACCAGCCTCGCCGCTGAACACCGTTGTAGATATGCTCAAGCCCGGCGTTCAAGACGTTGCCGTCCTGTTGACTTGCGGGGATCCCAAGGAACAAACGGGTCCGCTCGAAAAACTGGAAACGCGTTTGGGCCGGCCGCTGAAGGCCACACACATGCTTTCCAATGCCGTCCAAGACACATCCGAAGCCCAACCACGCCTTGCGGCCTTCCTGAACGCGTGCATTGGCAAGCACTTCGCATGACGGATCAACCGCTGGACGCGGTTTTTCGCACGAAGGAAGTGTCCAAAATCTATGACGTGGGCGAAATACAGGTCCACGCCCTACGCGAGGTCTCCGTGTCGCTCTACGAAGGGGAACTGGCCGTGTTGCTCGGACCGTCCGGCTCTGGCAAATCCACCTTTCTCAACATCCTGGGCGGGCTTGACCACCCAACCACAGGTCGGGTCTGGTTTCGCCAGACGGAACTAACCACCGCCAGCGACCGCGCATTGACCCGATATCGCCGCGATCACGTTGGCTTTGTCTTTCAGTTCTATAACCTTGTCCCAAGCCTGACAGCGCGGGAAAACGTGCAACTCGTTACCGATGTTGCCCGCGACCCCATGAGGCCGGAAGAGGCGCTGACCCTCGTTGGTCTCGACGCGCGCATGGACCATTTCCCCGCGCAACTCTCCGGGGGCGAGCAGCAACGCGTTGCAATCGCGCGGGCGGTCGCGAAACGCCCCGACGTTCTGTTGTGCGACGAGCCGACGGGCGCGCTCGACAGCAAGACAGGCACGACGGTGCTGGAAACCCTGCGCCACATCAACGACACCTTCGGAACAAGCACAGCCGTCATCACCCACAACGCGGCCATCCAGCAAATGGCGCACCGGGTGATCCACTTCCAGGACGGACGCATCGACCGGATCGATCAGAACGAAACGCAAATCGCGCCCGCCGAGATATCCTGGTGAGCATGATGCAGGCCATCGACAAGAAACTCCTGCGTGATTTTGGGCGACTTTGGGCCCAGGGCCTGGCCATTGCATTGGTGCTCGCCGCGGGCATTACGGTCATCATCATGTCCATCGGGATGAGCCGCGCACTGAACGAAAGCCGCGAGGCCTACTATGCGCAAAACCGCTTCGCGCATATATTTGCCGGAGCGCGACGGGCGCCGGACAGTTTGGCGCGCGACATTCGCGCCATTCCCGGCGTGTTGGAGGTCGAAACGCAGGTGCGCGGCCACGCAACGCTGGACATTCCCGGCCGAACCAAGCCCGCCTCGGGGCATTTGATTTCTTACGATCCGGCCCGCCCGCCCGCTTTGAACATCCCGATCCTTCGATCGGGGCGGTGGCCCGAGCGTCCGGGCGAAGTTGTCGTCAACGAACCGTTCGCCGAGGCCAACGACTTCCGTTTGGGGACCGTCTTCAGCGTCAATCTCAATGGCCGCAAACGCGAAGTTCGGATCACGGGAACCGCTCTCTCGCCCGAGTTCATCTATACAATCGGGCCTGGCGCGTTGGTGCCGCAAAACGAAAGCTATGGCATTCTGTGGCTACCGCACGAGGTATTGGATGCGGCGTTCAACATGGACGGCGCCTTTAGCCATGTGTCGCTGGCGCTTCTTCCGGGCACGCAAACCGACGATGTCACCGACGCGCTCGACCAGCTGCTAAAACCTTACGGCGGAACTAGCTCTTTTGATCGCAGCCTGCAGCAGTCAAACGCATTTCTGGATGCCGAGATCACGCAGCTGGAGGTTCTTGCCTACATTCTGCCGCCGGTCTTCCTCGGCATCTCGATTTTCCTGGTGAACCTTGTCGTTGGGCGCATCGTGCTGCTTGAGCGGGCCGAGATTGGTCTGATGAAGGCCATCGGGTATTCCAGTTGGGATATCTGTCTGCACTATCTCATGTTGGCCGGGCTCATCGCACTTGTGGGCATCGCCATTGGTGTCGTGGCGGGTAGCTGGCTCGCACATGCCACGGCAACACTCTATGCCCGCTATTTTGACTTTCCCTTCCTTGTGTTTGGCGTCCCGAGCAGCATTTACGCCGCTTCCGCTTTGTTGGCGCTGGCCGCGACGTCTTTGGGCGCGTCCCGTAGCGCCATACACGCCGCCCGGCTTGCCCCCGCCATCGCGATGTCGCCGCCGGCCCCGCCAAACTTCCGGCGCTCCATCTTTGATCGGGCCATCGACGCCATTGGTTTCTCACAACCGGCTCGCATGATCCTCCGCAGCCTGACGCGTTGGCCGTTGCGCGCCGCCACGACGCTTTTCGGAGTCGCACTCGCCGTCGCGATACTCGTCGCCTCCAGCTTCTTTCCAGACGCCATCGACGACATTATCGACAAGGCGTTTTATCAGTCGAACCGGCAGGACGTTCTGCTGCTGTTCGACCCCGACGTGCCTCTTTCGGGCATAGCCGATGTGCGGCGACTGCCGGGCGTTTTGCAGGTGGAACCGCAACAATATCATGCGGCGATCCTGAGGCATGGCCATCTCGAAAAGCGGCTCGCTGTGTCCACTGTCTCCCCCAAGAACGATCTTGCACGCGTGGTGGATGATGCGGGCAGCGTCGTAGCGCCGGACGCGACCGGCCTTTTGATCTCCGAGCGGCTGGCCACCGCACTCGATGTGCGCGTCGGTGACACGATCACCACGACGTTCGAAACCGGGCTGCGAGAGACATTCGAGATCCCAGTCTCTGGGGTTGTGATACAGTACTTCGGACTTGGGGCCTATTTGGACCACGAACACTTGAACCGGCTTTTCCGCCAGGATCCGCGCATGTCGACTGTCAACGTCACCCTAGCCGACCCGATCTATCCGGAGGCTTTCGAGGAAGCCGTCAAGGAGTTGCCGGGCGTAATGGGCACGATCGACATGACACAGAACCGAATGAGCTTTTCCGATACGATCAGCCAGAATATCCTTATCGTCACAACGATTTATGCCATTCTGGGCAGCATCATCACCGTTGGTGTGTGCTACAATGCGGCGCGCATTCAACTGTCTCAGCGCGCGCGTGAACTGGCATCACTCAGGATACTCGGCTTCTCCAAATTCGACGTTGCCAAGGTGCTGGTCGGTGAAGTCATGATACTTGTGATCCTCGCCCAGCCCCTCGGCTGGTGGTTTGGCGCGGAAATCGCGCGCTGGATGACCGAGGGGTTTTCGTCCGACCTTTACGCTATTCCGTTGGTTTTGAAGCCATCCACATACGCAACCGCCAGCCTGATCGTTCTGGCTGCAGCGGTCATCTCAACACTGATCGTGGCCAGACGGCTTGGCCAGCTTGATCTGATCGCTGTCATGAAGACCAGAGAGTGATTGACATGTCTCTGAGCCCGCGCACGCTTCTCATATCAGGTCTCGGCATCGCACTTGTCGGGTTTCTCGCCGTGACCGCCTTTCGAGAGGACCCGGTGCCGGTTGACCTGGCCGAGATCAGTCGCGGGAACCTGCAAGTCACGGTCGACGCCGAAGGCGAAACGCGTGTGCGCCACCGCTTTGATGTCAACGCACCGATAACCGGAACTTTGCAGCGGATGCCGCTTGAGGTCGGCGATCCGGTGGTGGCGGGCGAAACGATCATCGCGCGGATCGAACCCGCGTCGGCACCACTTCTCGACGCAAACAGCCGGGCCGAGGCGCTCGCGGTGCTGCACGACGCCGAGGCGCAGATCCGGTTTGCCGAAGCGGAAATCAAACGAACAACAGCCAACGCGGACTATGCGCAGAACCAATTGGATCGCGCTGAAGCTCTGGTTCGCTCCGGAGTCGCGACCTTGACCCGGGTCGAGGACGCAGCCGTTCAGCTCGCGCTGGCTGAGGCCGAGGTGGTCTCTGCCGAAGCGCGCATGGCCATGGCGCTCGCTTCGAAAGAACGCGCCGAAGCCGTGTTGCAAGAGCCAGATGTCACATCGAAAAGCGCAGCATGTTGTTTGCGCATCCTCTCACCCGCCAACGGTGTCGTTCTGGACCAGCCGAACGCAAGCGCACGCCCCGTTCAGGCGGGCGAGAACCTGGCTGCCATCGGGGATCCGACGAACCTTGAGGTGGTCGTCGATCTCTTGTCGTCAGATGCGACGCGGATCCGCGAAGGCGCAGCTGCGTCACTTGAGAGATGGGGCGGTCCGGGCGCGCTCGATGCTGTCGTGCGCCGGATCGAACCGACGGCACGCACCGTGGTGTCCGCACTTGGGATCGACGAACAGCGCGTTGATGTCCGGCTCGAAATTACATCGCCCCGCAACGAGTGGGCCGGCCTGGGGCACGGGTTCTCCGTGTTCGTGCGCATCGAAGAATGGCGCGCCGAAGATGTGCTGCTAGTGCCGTTAAGCGCCGTTTTCCAGAAGGACGGAACGTGGTTCACGTTCAGGGCCAATAACGAAACGGCGCACCTCACCGAAATCGCAGTTGGCCGCCGCGACGGGCGCATGGCGGTTGTCGAGGCCGGTCTGAACCAAGGCGACCGCGTGGTCATGCATCCGCCCGATACGATCCGCGACGGAAGCACGATCACCGAACGGGAGCGGTTTTGATGGCTGAACCATCGCTGGATAAATCGCTCCACGCGACCCTTGCGAAACTGACTGGCGGCGTCTCTCCGGCCGGGCTCGCCGTCGCTTGGACGGATTGGGCAGCGCATGTGGCGCTGTCGCCGGATCGCCAGAAAGAAATGGCTCTAGCCGCGTGGGGCGGGGCACTTTCGGAGGCTTGGAAAGATGGCGAAGGCGAGCAGCGGTTTGCACATCCCCTCTGGGACGTCCCGCCCTACGCGGCTTTCAGAATCGGTTTCCTGGCGACGCAGAACTGGTGGGAAACGGCGCTTGCTCCCATGTCCGGTTTCGATCCCAAGCACCAACGCGCGTTGGACTTCTACGCTCGCCAATTTCTGGATATGTGGTCGCCCTCCAACTTCCCCATGACCAATCCTGCGGTCGCCGCAAGGGCGATCGAAACGCAGGGCGCGAGCCTTCAGCAGGGCTGGCAGAATTGGCTCGATGACATGGGCTCGACATTGACCGGACACCCACGGGAAACGCCGGACTTCAAGGTTGGGGTAACCGTTGCCATCACAGCAGGCGACGTCGTCTTTCGAAACCGACTGGTCGAACTGATCCGCTATCACCCGACACAGAAAAGGCGTCACGCGCCACCGCTTTTCATCGTGCCCGCGTGGATTATGAAGTACTACGTGCTTGATCTGTCACCCGAAAACTCCCTTGTTCGGCACTTCGTCGATCAGGGCTTCGACGTCTTCATCCTCTCTTGGGGGA
>JASJDQ010000189.1 GCA_030065075.1 Paracoccaceae bacterium
ACCAAGGTCAGATCGGGGTTCTCGCCCGCCGTGCGAAAGAGCACCTCCGGGACATCGATTTCCACCCGCCACTCGCTTATGTCGTGAAGGCGTACAACCGGCGTTCCAGCCGAGATCGTGGAGAAATTGGCATAGTTCCGGCTGGCCACCAGCCCGTCGAACGGCGCGGATAAAGTGGCGTTCTCTAACGCATACTCGGCATCTCGCACCGCCAGGGCCGCTAGGTCGGCAGCCGACTGCGCATCATCGATGGCGACCTGGCTCACCGTGCTGGACGACAACTGGTTGAGGCGCGCCAGTGCGCGATCTGCCTGATCCTTTTGAACCCGTGCCTGTTCAAGCGCGCGTTCAAACGGCTCAAGGTCGAGCTCGGCGATCAGGCTTCCCTCGGCTACCGCGGCGCCTTCCAAGACGGGAAAGCTCTGGATTTGGCCGGATACCTGAAAGGCAAGATCGACCGTCTGGCGGGCAGTCACGGTGCCGAAGAACTGACGGGTCAGAATGCGGTCCGTGGCCTCCAACTTGGCGACTTTCACGGGTCGCACAACCGGTTCCTGAGCCTTGGCGCCGTGCCCGACCGGCGGAAGCAGCAAAATCAGTGCAAAGACGAGGCTCAGACAGATGGGTCGTAGCATGGCTTCATCCCTGGTTGCGGGTCGCGAAACTCCCCCGATCGAAAGGGAGGGAATTACTTCACGTCTTTTCGGAGCGGCTGTTCTTCGACGGGTGGCGCGTCCGCATTGGCGGTCTCGACACTGGTGTCGTCGGTCGGCTCTTCTTCCACGCCGGCAGCAGCCTCCGGTCCCTCCGATTCAATGGCATCGTCGTCTTCGATCAACTCCGCATCTTCGGGTTCATCCGATGGCCCTTCAATTTGACCGACGATCAATGGAAGCATCTCGGCGCCCGACGGCAGAGCGGCGCTTGGATTGTCCGTTTGCTGCCAGCTCAGCGTATCGAACGCGCCGCAGTTTTCGCAGACCGGGTTCCAGCCATCATGCGCCTTGTGGCAGTTGTCGCAAACCCATTGCGGATCCCGTGGCGCCGTCAACGCCCGCGCGAGCCATCCCTTCACGACCGCATCGTTCGATCCTGACCCTTTTTCGATGGCGGCCATGATCGCCAGAGACCGGGTTGTCGGATCTTTTTCCGCAAGATCGCCCAACGCGGCGCGCGCACCTGGGAAATCCTCTGCCGCGATCAGCAGTTCGGCCTTCAGCATCCGGGTTTCCGGATGGTCGAGGTGCTGGCCCGTCAGCAACGCAAAACGGCCCAGCCGCTCTTTCGGGCTTTCATTGGGTTTGATGCGCGCAAAGGCGCCCGCCAGATCGGGATGAGGTTGCACCGACCACGCTTTCTTGATGACGCGCGTCGCGTTCTTCGGTTTGCCGTCGGCGATGTACCCATCCGCGGCCATGACAGCGGCCGGAATAAGGTCGGGAGACAGCCGGTTTGCTTCAATCGCTGCTTCGCGCGCCTCGATCGCCTTGTCTTCGTCCACGATGTCCTTCGCTGCCCCCAAGGCAAGCACGGCATCCCGCCGTTTATGGACGTCGCGCGGCAAGCCCCCATGCTTGAGCTTTGCACCCAGCGTCTTCCGCGCACCCGACCAGTCGTGAGCGCCCGCTTGCAGTTCCAGAAGGATGTCCTGTGTCTCGATATGCTTGGGCTTCAGCGCAAAGGCCTTTTCGGCCAGTTTCAGCGCCTTGTCCGTAGCGCCCTCGTCAAGTTGCTGCTTCATCAAGCCGCGCACCCCGACGAAGCGAGTCTTCTCATCCTTCAGCAGTTGTTTGTAGGCCTGCGTCGCCTTGGCCTGATCGCCCGCTTGTTCCGCGGCCTGTGCTATCAACAGTGTGGTCAGTTCCGGTCGCTCCAGCAGACGCTCCGCTTTCGCGGCCTTGGTCATGGCCAGCCGGGATTCGCCCGACGCCAGAGCCATCATACCTTCGGCCAGTGCGTCATAGCCGCGACGTTCGCGCCGCCGGTCGAAAAATCGGTTGATCGCGGTCGTGTCACCGAGTGCGAAGCGGATAAAGGCCACGATCAGCCCGACGATCTTGAACAGAAGCCAGCTTGCCACCATCAGAAGGACCAAAGCGATGACGGATTCAAGCGGTCCCAGCGTGCGCTCCGTTCCGGCAACCGCGATACGGATGCCGCCATCCGCCTCCATCAAGGCGCCGGTGGCCCATGTACCCGCAACGACGATGCCGAGGAAAATTGCAATCTTGATCAGGGTCCAAAGCATCACTTTTACTCAGTTTGTTGCGGTCAATTCGTCGACGGCCTCGACAGCCGTCAGTCTGGTTCGAGCCTGTTCCAACCAGTCTTCCAGCGCCGCCTTGCCGGCTTCGGGCAAGCTGTCCAGTTCGGCGACGGCAGCCGCCAGATCGCCTTCGCCGAGCCGTGCTTCGGCACGTGAAAGGACTGCGTCGGGACTGTCACCTTCTTGTTCCGTCAGGGAGCGGGCATTGGTTCTTCGGTTTATGAAGGCGGTCAGTCGTTCGCCGACCGATGCATCTTCTGCCACTGTCACACTTTGAGAGAGCGCGGTGCGCGCGACCGTTGGGAAACTTTCCTGAAGCGACTTTATCGTTGGAATGCCGCTCTCCGCATTGGCGGAAATGACGTCAGGAACAGCGCCCAGCGCGGGTAGGGTTTCGGCGTACCCCGTTCCCGCTTCCATCGCCGATTTCAAATCCAAAAGAGCCGATTGCCGTTCTCCAAGGGCTTGCAGCTCGGCTTCCCGCGCTTCAGCAGCAGCGGCAACTTCCAAAGCTTCCGCCTCGGCGGCGGCCCTCATCTCGGTTGCCTCTTGGGCGATCGCATCCGCCTCCGCCTGTGCCTCTGCCAACCTTGCTTCCGCTTCGCCCATCATCTCTTCGATACGGGTGCGGAGCGCGCGCAGCTCGTCGTCGGTGGCTAGCTCGCCTGCCTGAGGCACGGCGGTTTCAAGCGCCACGACGCGCTCGTCAAGCTCGTTGGCCTGTGCTTCGAATGCCGCCGTGGTTTCGGATAGACCCGTCTGCAGCGTGGTGAGCTCACGGGTAAGCGTGTCCAGCGACTGCATGATCGTGCCGATCTGGGATTCCAGCCCGGACAGATCGACCTCCGGCGCGGATACCTCCTGAAGCGCTGCAAGGCTTCCTTCAAGATCGCCCAGCGCCGCTGTGTTCGCAGCGATTCCTGCGGTCAACTCGGATTCATCGAAGGGCGCTGGCTCCGGTTTCGGGGCCAGCGCCGAGCCGAAATAACCGATGGCACCAGCCACGATGCCACCGAAGACCATCGCAAGGACCGGGACCCCACTACCGGCGGATTGCTGTTCCGTTTGCGGTGGTTGCGCCGTCGCTGCCGCAGGCGCTTCGACGTCGGTTGCAGTTTCTTCCGTGGACGCCACATCGCCGGAAGTCTCGTCCGAACCTTCCGGAGCATCCTCTGTCGATGCCTCGCTTTCGTCGGATGCCGTTCCCTCGTCGGCGGTGTGCAAATCTTCAGCATCCGCGTCGACCTCCGTCGCTTCGCCTTCGATCACAACCGGGTCTTCACTGGACGATTCGGGGTTAGAGGCTGCCGCTTCACCGCTGACTTCGGAGGCATCTACCTCCTCCTTATCCTTGGAATTCTCTTTCTTTTCAGAAGACTTGGACTTTCCCGCCACGGTTGCCGCCTTTTGCTTGGACGCCTCCCCAGCGCCCGGGTTCACACCCGGTGAAGTGTAGCTGCCGTGGCAAAGGGCAACAAGGACAAGGCCTTAGAAAGCGGCCGCGACAAGATCGAGCATCGCCATGCGATCAGGCCGTTCGGCGATCTGAATGAGCGTAGGATGAGGCCACGCCTCCGCAACCGCGGCGCTCATGGCGATGACCTGTGTCTCTTCATGACAATCATAGGCGCTCACCAGCCTCGCGGATCGGGGCGAGAACAACGGCAGTATCGCGTGCCCATTCTCCAGTGCCACCCGCGCCTCACGACTCAACGGTTGTTCCAGCTGGTCATAGACGACACACTCTTCGATCTGCAGACCGGCTTTGCGCCCAGCGGCAACGAGCTCGCCCCTGCTGTGCCGCCCGCGCAAATGAAGGGCCGGTCCAGTCACTTTGGCGAGGTTTTGGATAAGTCCGTCCAGATTGTCCCCAAGGCACACCGCTTCGGCACCACTGGATCGCGCCAACGCTGCCGTTCGCGCGCCAACGGATGCAACCCGGCGCCCTTTCAAAGCATCGCCCAGGACGAAAACCGCGTTCCCGGAGGTCACGATCAGTGTTTGGAAGGGATCAAGATCGGGGAGTTCGCGGACGGGCTCGATCCTCATGATCGGTGAAACGACGACTGCGGGCACGTATCCCAGTCGTTCTTCCAGGTCCGCCAGAAACGACCGCGATTGCGGCTCCGGGCGAGTCAAGATCAAAACGGGGTCGGGGTGTCCCACTCAGGGTGCCTTGCTTGTGCGACAGGTGGGCCGGTGTTACCTGCGAGACCAGAACCACGCAAGGTTGCGCCATGCCCCGCCTTTTCCTTGGCATTGAGTCAAGCTGCGACGATACCGGCGCGGCCATCGTTTCCGATCAGCGGGACATTCTTGCGAACGTCGTGGTCGGCCAAACGGAGCTGCACGATGCCTTCGGAGGTGTCGTCCCCGAAATCGCCGCTCGTGCGCATACGGAAAAGTTGGACGTTGCGGTGTCCTCCGCGCTCGACAAAGCGGGGATCGTTTTGCGCGACGTCTCGGCCATCGCCGTGACATCAGGTCCCGGCCTGATCGGGGGCCTTCTCTCCGGCGTGATGATGGCGCGTGGTTTGGCGACCGGGGCCGGGCTGCCCCTGATCGGCGTCAACCATCTTGCCGGACATGCGCTGACGCCAAGGCTGACGGACAACGTGTCCTTCCCTTATCTGATGCTGCTTGTGTCCGGGGGGCATTGCCAGCTTCTGATCGTGCGCGGGCCGGAGGATTATCACCGCCTTGGCGGGACCATCGATGACGCACCCGGTGAAGCGTTCGACAAATCGGCTAGACTTCTTGGCCTTTCCCAGCCCGGCGGCCCAGAGATCGAACGCGCTGCGAGCGGCGGCGATCCATCTCGCTTCCGCTTCCCCCGCCCGCTTCTGGATCGCGAGGGATGCGACATGAGCTTCTCGGGGCTGAAGACCGCATTGCGCCGGGAACGGGACACGCTGATCGATGCCCAGGGCGGACTGACACGTCAGGACCAGCACGATCTTGCAGCCGGATTCCAGCAAGCGGTCGCAGACGTCCTGATTGAAAAGACACGACGGGCTGTTGAGGCATATATGGCCGAGAGACCGTCGGAGCCGACCATTGCCGTTGCGGGTGGCGTCGCGGCAAACGGCACGATTCGTGCTGGTTTAGAGACGCTTTCGCAGGACTTCGGACTTCGGTTCTGTGCGCCGTCCCTGCACCTCTGCACTGACAATGCCGCGATGATCGCGTGGGCTGGTGTGGAGCTCGACAGGGTCGGGGCCACCACGCACCCAATTATTGCACGCCCCCGCTGGCCGCTCGATACAAGCCAACCTGCACTTCTCGGTTCAGGAAAGAAGGGTGCCAAGGCATGAGCATTGCCGTTCTGGGTTCCGGCGCCTTTGGAATTGCCCTTGCCATCGTGCTTTCGCGGGATGGGACACCGGTCGCCCTTTGGGGTCGCGACGCGGACGACGTCCGCGGAATGCAAGAAACAAGGAAATCTGGTCGGCGCCTTCCGGGCCATGACTTGCCGGACAGTCTTACTGTGACGGCCTCGCTGTCCGAGATCTCCACCGAAACGACCCTTCTTGCCGTGCCCGCGCAACAGTTGGCTTCTGCATTGGCCGAGTTGCAGATCCGGTCGCGCGCGCTGGTCGCCTGCTGCAAAGGTATCGACCGGGCCACTGGCCTTGGTCCCGTCGCGACGATTGAAGCGGCGTATCCCGCTGCCAGCGCCGCCATGCTGACCGGTCCCAGCTTTGCCGCCGACATTGCAGACGGATTGCCGACGGCGCTTGTTCTGGCCACGCGTGATGACCAGGAGGGCGCGCGGCTGCAGGCCGAACTTACGCGGCCCGCTCTCAGGCTCTATCGCACGGACGATGTCATCGGCGCAGAATTGGGCGGCGCTCTGAAGAACGTCGTTGCGTTGGCCGCAGGTATTGCCATCGGAGCGGGTCTCGGCGACAGCGCCCGCGCCTCCGTCGTGGCACGCGGGTTCGCCGAAATGACGCGGTACGCCGAAGCACGCGGCGCGCGGGCCGATACGCTTCACGGTCTTTCCGGTCTCGGCGATCTGGTCCTGACCTGCACTTCAGACAAATCCCGGAACTACGCCGCAGGTGTCCGTCTTGGACAAGGGAAGGCGCCGGAGGCCACCACGGTCGAGGGTTTGGCGACAGCGGAGGTGATCGCAACCGAGGCTCGTCGCCTCGGCCTCGATCTGCCGCTGATGCGTGCGGTGGCAGACGTCGTCCGGGGCGATCTTGACATCCCGTCCGCGATTGCAACCCTGTTGGCGCGCCCTGTCGGAAAGGAATGATCTTCATGGCCTACTGGCTGTTCAAATCGGAACCCTCGACCTGGAGTTGGGATGATCAGGCTGCGAAAGGTGACGCGGGAGAAGAGTGGGACGGTGTTCGCAACTATCAGGCCAGAAATTTTATGCGTGAGATGAAGATCGGGGACCGGGGCTTCTTCTATCACTCCCAGAAGGACAAGGAGATCGTTGGTGTCGTGGAAGTCATCGCAGAGGCGCATCCTGACAGCACGACCGATGATGACCGCTGGCAGTGCGTCGATATCAAAGCGATAGGCCCGATGCCGACGCCGGTCACCCTCGACGACGTGAAAGCCGAACCAAGGCTTTCCGACATGGTGCTCGTCAACAATTCGCGGCTTTCGGTGCAGCCCGTGACCGACGAGGAGTGGAGGATCGTGTGCGAGATGGGCGGATACAATGACTAGAACGGCGCGTGCGACGTGATCGATCCAGGCGATAAATCCCTTCTCACCGCCATGTTCGACGCTGCCATCAAGGCTGCGGATCCGAAGCAGGCGCTGGCCGGGCATCTGCCGGACCGACCGAAAGGACGTACAGTTGTCATCGGCGCAGGCAAGGGCGCAGCGCAAATGGCCGCCGCCTTCGAAGGCCTGTGGGACGGCCCGCTCGAAGGCGTTGTCGTCACCCGTTACGACTACGGCGGGCCGACACGATTCATTCGGGTGCTCGAAGCGTCCCACCCTGTTCCGGATGAGGCCGGGCTCGTGGCGACCAAAGCTCTGAGCGACTCGGTATCAGGTCTCTCGGAAGACGATCTGGTCGTCGCGCTCATCTGCGGCGGTGGCTCTGCCCTGCTACCTGCACCTCCGGACGGGCTCGAGCTGGCGGATGAACAGTCCCTGAACAAGGCGCTTTTGGCCTCTGGAGCACCAATCTCCGCCATGAACGCAATCCGCAAACAGGTGAGCCAAATCAAGGGAGGCCGGTTGGCGGCGCTGGCGCACCCTGCGCGGGTCGTCAGTCTGGTGGTGTCCGATGTTCCCGGCGACGATCCCGCGCAAGTCGCCTCCGGTCCCACGATCCCGGACGATGCCGACCGCAAGACTGCACTCCAACTGATAGACAGCTACCGGATTACCTTGCCCGATCGGATCGTTCACTACCTTGCTTCATCACCCGACGACACGCCGAAGCCGTCGGACCCCATATTCGAGCGAAATAGCGTGGCCGTCATCGCGTCGGCAGCCCTCTCGCTCGAAGCGGCAGCGGATGTCGCGCAGGCTTCGGGCGCCACACCATATATCCTGTCCGATGCCATCGAAGGCGAAGCCCGCGACGTCGGCATGGTCCATGCCGCCATCGCGCGCGAGGTAGCGTTGAATGATCGACCCTTCGCGAAACCCTGCGTACTCCTCTCCGGCGGCGAAACAACTGTTACGATCCGCGATACGGCCGGTCGAGGTGGGCGCAACAGCGAGTTTCTCATGGCGCTCGCCGGTGGTCTTGAAGGCTTGAAGATCACGGCGCTGGCCGCCGATACGGATGGCATCGACGGCTCAGAGTCGAATGCCGGTGCCTTTGCGAACGGGCAAAGCTGGCGACGTTTACGGGAACTGGGCCACGACCCGGGAGCGCTTCTGTCCGGGCACGATGCGTGGTCGGCCTTCAATGCGCTGGGTGACCTATTCGTTCCGGGCCCGACAGGAACCAATGTGAATGACTTTCGGGCGGTTTTGATCCGGTGAGACTGGTCACGAGGCGTTTGGACGCTATCGTTTAGGTATGGACGATATGATCATCAAACCGAAAGACACCCGACGCGAAGACGCGAAGAAGGAAGCCAAGGTCAAACAGGCCAGCCCTCTGCCTTCCGCGCTGATTTATGAAGTCATCCGTCGCGAAGGGGAAGAGGAGCTTGAACGCACCAATCGCTCCCTGATCTGGTCAGGCGTGGCTGCGGGTCTGATGATGAGTTTCTCCGTTCTTGGCGAGGCCATCTTTCGCACCTACCTTCCGGATGTCCGGCACGCCTACCTGATCGAGAATATCGGTTACAGTTTCGGGTTTCTGCTCGTGATCATGGGGCGGCTGCAGCTTTTCACCGAGAATACGAT
>JASJDQ010000190.1 GCA_030065075.1 Paracoccaceae bacterium
CCGGGTCCTTGCCCGCAACTGCCAGCAGCATCGGACCATTCAGCGACCTGATCATCTTCGGCGACAGCTACAGCGATGGCGGAAACGCCGCCGCCCTGACCTCCGGCACCCCTGACCCGCAGCCAAACCCGCTCTTCTATCCCAACCAGCAGTTCACGAATGGCGATGTTTGGGCCACGCAAGTGGGTGCTACGGCCTCTGCACTTGGCGGCACGAATTATGCCGTCGGCGGGGCGGAAGCGGTCGCCGAGCCGGGTGAGATCAGCCCCGATCTCGGCGATCAGATCGGGGCCTTTGTCAGCGACCTGTCGGGCTTGCTGACGCTTGGGTCAAAGCCGCTGGCGACGATCTTCATCGGTGGCAACGATCTGCGCGAGGCAAGAACCCCCTTCCAGGCTCAGACGATCGCCGTAGAAACGATCGGGGCGATCAGGACGGGTATAGAGGCACTCGTCACCGCGAACATCACCGAGTTTGCCGTGTTCGGTCTGCCCAATCTCGGCCGACTGCCGGACGTGGTAGGGGACCCGGTTCTCTCGCCTCTCGCGACCGCGGCGACCGTCAAGTACAACAATGCGCTTCAGTCCATGTTGGCTGGCCTGTCGGGATCTGCAGACATCCGCTACCTCGATACCTTCGGCCTGTTCGAAACCATCTTCACCGACCCCACGGCTTTCGGCCTCACCAACACCACGGACGGCTGCATTCTGGTCGAACTCGACCCCACAGCTTGTAGAGGGGATCTGGGCTACTTCTTTCAGGACCAATTGCACGCAACCGAGCCGGTCCACATCTCGATCGCTGGCGCCTTCGTCAACACGGTTGCACCAATACCACTCCCTGCAGGCTCGCTGCTATTCCTAAGCGGCCTTGCCGCACTCTTCTTTGTCCGTCGAGGAGTTGCCCCAAAAGGCGCGCCCTAGACGGACTCTCTCGGCAGGGAACGCGTATTCGGCCAACGATGCCGCAAACGTCAGCAGGGCGATCGCGCGCGGGGAAGGGCCACCAACCGATGAATAGGACCGTGCTCCGTCAGTTGGCCGGCACTTCGCGCGCCATACTGGCCAGATGCCGCATGTCCGTCCCGCAGCATCCCCCGAACACCCTGATGGAGGGATTACGCCGGATGATCTCGGCGGTTTCGCGGCCAAGCTGTTCGGGATCGCCCTCGTCCAACGTCTCGGCCTCATCCAACTCCGCATGCGAACAACTGGACGCATTCGACACGATACCCATCAATCTCGGATGAGCGTCCAGTGCCTCAGCGAAATGCAGGGGATGGGCGCAGTTCACCATGAAGAACAGCGCCGCGCCGTCCGTCTCGGCATCGATGGCGTCGACGGCATCGACAAGTTTCGTCCCATCCGCCAGGCATCCGTCGGTCTCGACAACCAATGACATCACGATCGGCATGTCGATATCGCGCGCGGCCGAAATGCACCCGGCCGCCTCACTCAACCGGTTGAACGTATAGGCGGTCACCAGATCGACGCTTGTGTCCTTCAGCGCCGCAAGCTGCGCGCTATGATAACGGCGCGCGCTTTCGGCCGACATCGACGGAATGTCCGCATAGGGATCAAATCTCGGACCTATGCAGGCCGAAACCAAAACGTCGTCGCGCCCCGAGGCCCGACGCACATCCTCCATCAGGGCAACGGCATCCCGGTTCACGTCAACGAGACGCACCGGGTCGTATCCCAAGGGCGCAGCACGATCTGCATTCGCCATCCAGGTCGGGGCATCGAGGATACAGCCCAGCCCCATGTCGCCCGACAATCGGACAAGGTCTTCCATCTGGCTTGCCAAGAGAGCGCGTGTCTCGGGATTTTCCAGCAAAGGAAACGACGCAAAACCCGGCAACTCGATGTGATGGTTGAAGATCAAATCCGTGCCGGTACCCGCATAAACCATGTACCGTTTGTCACTCTCATGCGGAAGTGCCCTTGGCATTTGATGCATCCCCTCCCCGACCGGCCCCGATTCTCCTTTGAGCTTACCAAGCCCCGAACGCTTGGCAAAAGGCGGGCTGCCGCTGCGCTAGTCGCCACTTTCCTTCGTCTTCCGCTCCTTCTCCCCCCAACTGCACCGCGCGTTCGAAACCCTCTGTGAAGGCGCAGTTCTCGACCCAGCATTCGGTTTCCTTCTGCATCCAGTCATCGGCATCCGGACGTCCCTTGTCTGCGCTTCGCGGATGCCCCCGAATAATTCGATCTGGGAACTTCCCAAGTTTCCGCCCGAAGACTAAAGACAAGACATGTCCACCCAACTCCCATACAGGCCCTGCGTCGGTGTCGTTCTTGCCAACGAGGACGGCCTGATCTTCACCGGGGAACGCATCGACACACCCGGTGCGTGGCAAATGCCGCAAGGTGGTATCGACGAAGGCGAAACGCCCGAAGCCGCCGCCCTGCGCGAGTTGGAGGAGGAAACCGGTTTGCCCGCTCATCTGGTCACGGTCGTCGCGCAAACCCCGGATTGGGTGTATTACGATCTGCCCGACCATCTGATTGGCAAGGTGTGGAAAGGCCGTTTTCGCGGTCAGAAACAACACTGGTTTTTACTTCGTTTTCAGGGTGTTGACACAGACATCAACATCACCAAGCACGACCACGAGTTCGCGCGCTGGCGTTGGTCGACACCGGATCAGATCCTGAGCGATATCGTACCCTTCAAGCGCGAGGTCTATGATCAAGTCATTGCGGAGTTCCAGGAAAAGCTCTGACCCTTGATGCACGTCGCACCAAGGCATATTTCTGATGTGTGCGGGAAAGTCAGACATGAAGGATCAGACATGACGAAACGCACACTTGCCTTCTTGCTTGCCTTTCTTGCCACCCCCGCATGGTCGCTGTCCTGTCTGCGCCCGGACGCGGTTTTTCTTTATGAAGAGGTCACCGGCAGCGCGGACGATTATTACATCGTCAAGGGGACGCTGACTTTTACCGAAGCGGTCAACGCACCGAAGCCGCACCAAACCAAGGACAGCGCCGCAGATACCAGAGCGCGCGTGTCGGGCATGGCCCTGTCGCAGAGCGGTCTGAACGTGCCGTTTGACCGGGACATCACCGTGCATGCGAAATGCCGTGCCGTCTGGTGCCCGGATGTCGAAGGCCTGTCGCAGGGCACATTCCTGATGGCGCTGCGGCTGGACGGCGATGACCTGACGCTTCTGCGGACCGCCTGCGGTGGTCTGGCTGTGCCTTGGGACCAGGACGGCGAAGACCGGCTGCTCGACTGTCATCTGAACGGAGATTGCCGCCGCAGCGGCTTCTGAACAAACGTCCGCAGGGTCGGGAGACGCTATGGGACATGGGATTGGATCTGTCCCGACCCTGCGAACGCAACTTGTTACCCACCCAACTCGTTTCGCTCACTCATTTGGGCGACCTGCGCCCAACTCGTTACCAGTGTCGGCCGACCTTGACGGATCGAAATGGGAACCAGCCGGGCCGACGGGCTGAAAATGTGTTTCTTGCTAACTGCCGCACCTTCCGTTGCGACCAAGGACAGGTTGGCCGACAAGCTGCCCTTGGGTCAACGGACCGAGGCCCGGCTACGTGAGTGCATCGTGAAAGCGTTAGGCATGCTCGTGAACAGTCTGTTGAATTCGCTCTAGAGAAAAGAACAAAACGTGAATATCATGGATCGATGATGCAGATTCGCTCATATTTCCTGGGATTCGGGAAGAATCGGCCATGAGCTTCGCCGAGTTGTCCATTACGTCGAACTTCACCTTCCTGACAGGCGCCAGCCATGCCGAGGAATACGTCGACCGGGCTGCCCTTCTGGGATTGAAGGCGCTCGCCATCACGGACGAAAACTCGGTCGCCGGGATCGTGCGGGCCCATACGCGCGTGAAGGAGATCGCGCGGCAAGTAAGGGAACGCCAATCCGCGGACCTGATCGGGCCGCCGACGCCGGTGGCCCTTTGGACCCGCAAGAAGCAGCTTTTCGAAAGCTACCCCGGCAGCCGGACACGGGCAAAGACAGGCACGCTGGCCCCGGAGGAAACCGAAGACTTTCTGGACGGCCCCAAGGCCGCCTTCGAAACCCGGGTTACCCCGCCGCCACTGGATGCATCGGCCGCCATCCTGAACGTGCCGCACCTGATCCCCGGCGCACGGATCGTGCTGGACACCGGCTTCTCAGTCACCACGCTGCCGAAGACCCGCAAAGGCTGGGGGCATCTCTGCCGCCTGATCTCGCGCGGGCGGCTCAAGACGACAAAGGGCTCGTGCCTTTTGACCCTCGACGATCTGATCGAGTTCGGAGGTGACATGGCGCTCCTCTTGCACGCCCCACAAGCGCAAACGCTTCAGGGCGGCGCGGGCGCATGGATGTCACAGGCGAAACGGCTGACGCGCCGCTTTCGCGACGACTGCCACCTCATCCTCGCGCCGAAATACGACGGACAGGACACACAGCGCTTCAACTGGCTGGCCGGGCTGGCGCGCGATCTGAACATCCCCACCATCGCCAGCGCCGCACCGGTCATGCACCACGGCAACCGCCGCAAACTGGCGGACGTCCTGACTGCCATCCGCACCGGTGTAAAGGTCGACGACCTGGGCCGCGCCGCCCTCGCGAATGCCGAGCAGCGGCTTCGCTCGGAAGAAGAAATGCGCCGCATGCTGGGCCCCCATGCCGATGCGGTGGACCGCGCCGCCACCCTCGCCGACAGCCTGACCTTCCAACTGGACGAACTCCGCTATGAATATCCTTCCGAAATTGCTGACGGCGAGACCGCCGAAGAGCGGCTGAAGCGGCTGGCGTATGAGGGACTCAAATGGCGCTATCCGGGCGGCGCGCCAGATCACGTCAAAAAACTCCTCGCCCACGAACTGGCGCTGATCGCCAAACTCAACTACGAACCTTACTTCCTGACCGTCCGCGATGTTGTGACCTTCGCGCGCTCCCGAAACATCCTCTGCCAGGGACGCGGCAGCGCCGCCAATTCCGTCGTCTGCTACTGCCTCGGCGTCACCAGTGTTTCCCCCGAGATCGGCACCATGGTCTTCGAGCGCTTCGTCTCGGAAGCCCGCGACGAGCCCCCGGATATCGACGTCGATTTCGAGCACGAACGCCGCGAAGAAGTCATCCAGCACATCTACGAACGCTACGGCCGCCACCGCGCGGGCCTTTGTGCCACCGTCGTTCATTACCGCGGTAAGCGCGCCATCCGCGAGGTCGGGCGCGCCATGGGGCTGACCGAAGATACGATCGGCGCGATCTCGTCGCAGCTCTGGGGTTTCTTCGACACCTCCGGTATGGCGGACCAACAATTGCGTGAGATTGGCCTGGACCCCACCGACCGCCGTCTCGCTCAGACGCTCAAGCTCATCTTCGAAATCCAGGGCTTTCCCCGCCACCTCTCGCAGCACGTCGGCGGTTTCATCATGACCGAAGGCCGCCTCGATGAACTCGTCCCCATCGAGAACGCGACGATGGAGGACCGCACCGTCATATGCTGGGACAAGGACGACATCGAAAGCCTTGGCATCCTCAAGGTCGATGTCCTTGCCCTCGGCATGCTCTCTTGCATCCGCAAGGCCTTCGACCTGATCCGCCGCCATCACCAGATCGACTACACGCTTGCCACGCTGCCGCCCGAGGATCCGGCGGTCTATGACATGCTCTGCAAGGCCGACAGCTTAGGCGTCTTCCAGGTCGAAAGCCGCGCCCAGATGAACTTCCTGCCGCGCATGAAGCCACGGACCTTCTATGACCTCGTCATCGAAACCGCGATCATCCGCCCCGGTCCCATCCAAGGCGACATGGTCCACCCCTACCTGAGACGTCGGAACGGGGAAGAAGAAGTCTCCTTCCCCTCCGACGAGCTTGGCAAGGTCCTGGGCAAAACCCTCGGCGTACCGCTGTTCCAGGAACAAGCCATGCAGATCGCCATCGTCGGTGCGGGTTTCACGCCCGAGGAAGCCGACCGGCTCCGCCGCTCGCTCGCCACGTTCAAGAAGCACGGCAATGTCAGCGAATTCCGCACCCGCTTCCTCAAGGGCATGCGCGAAAACGGCTATGACAACGATTTCGCCGAACGCTGCTTTTCCCAGATAGAAGGCTTCGGCTCCTACGGGTTCCCCGAAAGCCACGCCGCCAGCTTCGCGCTTCTCGTCTATGCCTCAAGCTGGCTCAAGTGCCACCACCCCGGCATCTTCGCCTGCGCGCTCTTAAACTCCCAACCCATGGGCTTCTACGCGCCCGCGCAAATCGTCCGCGACGCCCGCGAACACGGGGTCGAGGTGCGACCCCCCGACATCAACGCCTCCACCTGGGACAATATCATAGAACCCGACGGGCAGGGCGGCCTCGCGCTCCGTCTCGGTTTCCGCCAGATCAAGGCTATGCGTGAGGAAGAAGCAACATGGATCGCCGCCGCCCGCGGCAACGGCTACCACACGGTCGAAGACGTCTGGCGCCGCGCGGGCGTCGAGCCCCGGCTTCTTCGCGTGCTGGCCGAGGCAGACGTCTTCGCCTCCCTCGATCTTACGCGCCGCGATGCGCTTTGGGCCGCCGCCGCGATTGCGTCGGACAAGCCGTTGCCCCTTTTCGCGGGTGACTTGGACGGAGAGGCCATCGACGAGCCAGCCGCCCACCTGCCCCAGATGTCAGAGGGCGAGCACGTGGTCGAAGACTACGTCGCCATGCGCCTCACGCTCCGCGCCCACCCCATCGCCTTCCTTCGCCACAAACTGACCCCGGGCACCCCCAAGCTCGACCCGGGCGACGGCAAGGGAGGCCCCGGCATCGACCGCGCCACCGGCCTTACGCGCACCGACATCTGGGGCGCAGCCAGCGGCGAGCCCGACCCACGACGGCAAAGCGTGCGGAGCTGAGGCGAAGGTCGGCGCGCCGAGGAATATGGACGCATGCGGGATTGACAAAGATCAACTTCAGTTCAACCCGAACGCCTACACTTCCACCTTCTGCGTTCATGGGGAGGGTAATTCTATGCTTGATCGGGATCTTAAGATGATGACCCGGGCGTTATCTCTTGCGCTCGCGTTGCCAATATGTGGGCCAGTTGTCGCGCAGCAGATGACACTTGGTGAGTTCGAATACATGAACAGTTGTGCAGCGTGTCATGGGTCTGACGGCGCCGGGGACGGGTCAATATCTGGGTATCTGAACCAGAGCGTGCCTAACCTGACACAGCTAAAAAGGAGCAATGCCGGCGTGTTTCCTGTAACAGCAGTATACGCGTTCATTGCGGGCGATGGGGAAGTTGGTGCGCATGGGACCCGCGATATGCCCGCCTGGGGCCGGCGCTACATGATCCGTGCCGAAAATGATCCAGATTTCCTTGGGACCTCGGTCGCCCAAGAGTACGTCAATCTAAGGATTTTGGCGTTGGTGGAGCACTTGGCGTCGATCCAAGACGACTGACTTGCAGTCGATCGCTAGCCAGCCATTTCCAGGCCTGATCTGCGTTGGCGTTGGGTCACAATTGTTTCATCACCTGATGCTCCGCGCCATCCCCGACCTAGGCCGAAGGCCCAGCGGTCGCGAATTCGGCCGCACCGCCGGTATCACGCGCACCGACATCCGGGTCGCCGCGCGCGGCGGCACTGAACCAAGACGCGCCAGTGTAACGGATTGAGATCACCCGCGGGAACCGCAAATGCGATGCGTTGGATTGCAAACAAAGACAGCAGCGCTTTTCCAGAAGAAACGGTTGAAACCCGACTGGTCCGGACCAAGTTCACCGCATATGACGTCCCCAGCTGTCGAGAACGTGCAAGACTATCCGCGGCCTCCGGTTTTGGAGCCGGTACCACAGCGTTTGTGCGTTATCTTTTCCGGTAAAACAGTCGCGGAGAGCACCCACGGCTTGCGTATCCTAGAAACACATCACGCGCCGACGTACTACTTCCCCATTCGTGACGTTCGCGCGCAGCTGGTCCCCGCGCAGGGGACGACCTATTGCGAATGGAAAGGGCGCGCCGCATACTTCGACGTCCATGTGGGCGGTTCAATAGCGGCTCCGGCTGCGTGGTCGCACCCCGAGCCGATGCCAGGGTTCGCAGCCTTGGCGGATCATGTCGCATTTTACGCCGGAGCAATGGACAGGTGTTTTGTCGGAGATGAACGCGTCATCCCCCAACCGGGTGATTTCTATGGGGGCTGGGCGACTAGCAACCTGAGGGGCCAGATCAAAGGTACAGCAGGTACGGAGTTTTGGTGAGAAGATTGCCTAGAATTGCAGTCATCGGGGCGGGTCTGGCGGGCCTGACCTGTGCGCGGGAATTGAGCGCGCAAGGGCTTGCTCCTGTCGTTTTCGACAAGGGACGCGGGTTGGGTGGTAGGCTGTCGACACGCCGCGCAGAGGGTGGACTTCAATTCGATCACGGGGCGCAGTACCTGACGGCGGAAAGCGGTGGCTTCGCATCTTTGTTGCGTGACGCGGAAGCGGCGGGCGCGGTTGCGCGCTGGCCCTTGGATCGGAAAGAACCTACCTTCGTCGGTGTCCCCGGTATGACCGGTCTTGCCAAATTTCTGTCTGATGGACTAAACATCCGAAAAGGCGTGCGGATCACGCAGATCCGGAAATCAGGCGACCGTTGGAAACTGTCGTGGCACGGCGGCGAGGACC
>JASJDQ010000015.1 GCA_030065075.1 Paracoccaceae bacterium
CCCAGACGGACTTCTTCTCGGGCACGGGAATGACGGAACCTGTCATGATTTCGCCGCCCGAGATCTCTGGCAGCGGCTCGCTTTCGAAATGCACTTCGTCCGGCTGAACCGTGGCCGCCTCGGCCACCTCGGGCGTCATCTCTTCAAATGCGTCAAGCTTCGCAAGAGTTTCCGGCCCCGCAAGCCCGTCAGCGTCCAGCCCGTTTGCGGTCTGAAACTCTTTCACGGCCGCTTCCGTGCCCGATCCGAAAATGCCATCGGCCCCGATGCCCAGACCTTCTTGCAACTTCTTGACAGCCGCGCCGCGAGAGCCCTTGCGCAAGAGCACCAGTTCATGCAGCCCCATCGCCGTGAACGTATCCGGCCCGGCGATGCCATCGACGGCCAGACCATTGGCTTCCTGGAACTCGCGCACGGCGCGTTCGGTGCCTGGACCGAAATCGCCGTCGGCAGTGATCCCGAGTTTCTCCTGCAGGCGTTTGACTGGTGCACCCTTCAGGCCGCGTTTCAAAATGGACATAATTTGACCCCTCTCTTTCCGTTGTCGGCAAAAGCGTAGTGCTCGAAGTGCCGTATCAAAAGGGGGAATCCTCAGGCGTTTGCGTCAGAATGTGATAGGCTCAAAAGGAAAACGCCGCCCATGCGGGCGGCGTTTGCGCGTTTTCTTGTTTTGGCGCGTCAACCGATCGCTGCGGCGCGGACGTCATCGTCGATGTTCTGGACATACTGTTCGAAGTTCTCGGCAAACATTGCGATCAGCTTGGCGGCCTGCGCGTCATAAGCCTCTTTGTCGTCCCAGGTCCGGCGCGGGTCCAGCAGGATATCCGGTACCGCCGTTGCTTTCACGCTGACTGGCACTTCAAAGCCGAAGTTCGGATCCTTGCGGAACTCGGCATCTTCCAACGAGCCATCAAGCGCAGCCGTCAACAACGCGCGCGTCGCCTTGATCGGCATCCGCGAGCCTGTGCCGAAGGCGCCACCGGTCCAGCCGGTGTTGACCAGCCAGCAGGTCGTGCCGTGCTTGGCGATCTTGTCGCGCAGGATTTCGCCGTAGACTTCCGGCCGGCGCGGCATGAACGGCGCGCCAAAGCAGGTCGAAAACGTGGGCTGCGGTTCGGTAACGCCGCGTTCTGTTCCGGCGACTTTCGCGGTGAAGCCCGACAAGAAATGATACATCGCCTGCGCCGGTGTCAGTCGCGCGATGGGAGGCAAGACACCGAAGGCATCGCACGTCAACATGATCAGGTTCTTCGGGTGCCCGCCCAAAGCGTCCTCGGACGCGTTCGAGATATAGTGCATGGGATAGGCGCACCGCATGTTTGCGGTCAGGCTATCGTCTTCGAAATCGAGTTCCTTGGTCTCGGGATCGTAGACCATGTTTTCGATCACCGTCCCGAACATCGAGCAGGTGTCATAGATCTCGGGCTCGGCCTCGCGGCTGAGGTTGATGGTCTTGGCGTAGCAGCCCCCTTCGAAGTTGAAGGACCCGTTGTCGGACCAGCCGTGCTCATCGTCTCCGATCAGGACACGGTTCGGATCGGCGGAAAGCGTCGTCTTTCCGGTTCCCGAAAGCCCGAAGAAGATCGCGGTATCGACAGGGTTGCCCGGGGCGTGATTGGCCGAACAATGCATCGGCATAACGCCTTTTTCGGGGAGCATGAAGTTCAGCAGCGAGAAAATCGACTTCTTGTTCTCGCCCGCATACTCGGTGTTGGCGATCAGGATCAGCTTCTTGTCGAAATTCATCGCGATCACGGTCTCGGACCGGCAGCCGTGACGTTCCGGATCGGCCTTGAATGTCGGACAATTGATGACCGTGAACTCTGGCATGAAGCTGTCGAGTTCTTCGCGCTCGGGCCGACGCAGCATGTGGCGGATGAACAGCGAATGCCAGGCCAGTTCGGTGACAAGCCTCACGTCGAGGCGGTAGGTCGGATCGGCGCCGGCATAAAGGTCCTGCACGAAGTATTCCCGGCCCTTCATGTGCTCCAGCATGTCAGCATGAAGCGTGTCGAAGCCTTCCTCGGTCATGGCGGCGTTGTTTTCCCACCAGATCGTGTCAGCCACGCTATCGGTCTTGACGATATGCTTGTCCTTCGGCGAGCGTCCGGTGAACTTGCCGGTGGATACAAGGATCGCGCCGCCCTGGCCCAATTCCCCTTCACCGCGGCAGATCGCCTTGGCAACCAGGTCGGGTTCCATGAGGTTGTAATGTACCTCGCCCAAGCCGGAAATTCCCTGCGTCTCGAGCGTTTGCCCCGGGTTCACGCGTCCCTGACTCATACCTTGTCCCCTCACTGATGGTGGCCCAATCGGGCCTGCTGGTAGCCGGATAAAGGCGTTATGCAGGGGGACAGGTGGATTGAGAAGTCAGTTAGCGCCACCAAGTCATTGAATTTTCACAGTTAGCGCAACCATTTCCGAAGCTCGCCGCAAAACTGCGTCATATTAGCCATTCTTCAAGGCAAATACCGTTCAGATACTGTGGCGAATGGCATTGATTCGCACATTATTGTTGAAAAACCCCACGGCAGACATGAAGATGCCCGAAAAATGACATCATAAAATGCGCCATTTCCAAGGCGCAATGAGCAGTAAAAGGAATAACCCATGTCCAGGATCGCGCTGGTCGATGATGACCGCAATATTCTGACGTCTGTCTCGATGACACTCGAAGCCGAAGGTTTCGAGGTCGAGACTTATAACGATGGTCAGGCCGCATTGGACGCTTTTAACAAGAAGCTTCCCGATATGGCCGTTTTCGATATCAAGATGCCGCGCATGGATGGCATGGACCTGCTCCAGCGGGTGCGCCAGAAGACGTCGATGCCCGTAATCTTCCTCACGTCGAAAGACGATGAAATTGACGAAGTTCTGGGTCTGCGCATGGGCGCTGACGACTACGTCAAGAAGCCGTTTTCGCAGCGCTTGCTGGTGGAACGCATTCGCGCGCTCTTGCGCCGCCAGGAAGTGATCGCAGGCGACGGCGAAGGTGTCGAGGTCGATCAGGCCCAGGTCATGACCCGTGGCAACCTGCGTATGGACCCGCTGCGCCACTCTGTGACCTGGAAGGGTCTGGACGTGTCGTTGACGGTGACTGAATTCCTGCTGTTGCAGGCATTGGCGCAACGCCCCGGTTTCGTGAAAAGCCGCGACCAGTTGATGGACGTCGCCTATGACGACCAGGTCTATGTCGATGACCGGACGATCGACAGCCACATCAAGCGGTTGCGCAAGAAGATGCGCATGGTCGATGATGACTTCTCGGCGATCGAGACACTTTATGGTATCGGATATCGGTACAACGAAGAGTAGATGACCGCGGCGGGGGTCAATATGGACGGCGCCAGGCCGGCCAAACAGGCAGAAGTAGTCCTGGGCGAGGACTGGATCGGGGCAGACGCTGCCGCCGAAAGCGAAGCACGCGCAAAGCGCGAGCGGCGCGGCGTCATCGCCATGAACCGCTCGCCGCTGGCGCGAAAGATCATCACGTTCAACCTGTTGGCCATCCTGGTCCTGGTGTGTGGTGTTCTGTTCCTTAACCCCTTTCGCGACAGCTTGGTTTATCAACGCGAAAAGGCGATCCTGAGCGAGGCGGAACTGATCGCCGGTTTCCTGGGTGCCGGTCTGTCCGTTGAAGATGGTGCGGCAGACCTGGCCGACCCGGACTTTGGTCTGAACGACCGTCTTACGGCGATCGACTTGCCATCGGCGGCCTCGGTCTTCATCTATGATCCTTCCGCCAATCTGGTCACCTCGGTCGACTACCCGGGTCGCCCAGAGGCCTTTGACGCACTCAGGACATATGAACGATCCACGATGATCACGGACTCGCTCGACGCGGTCTGGATGGGCCTGGCGAAACTTCTGGGCCGCGATCTTGGACGGCCGCAGGTCGATACCGACAATGCCCGATTGGTGGATGGGTTGATCGACACGGCTCTGGTCAGTGGCACACAGGTCCGGACGTCCCGGGACATGCACGGCAACATCATCTTTACCGTCGCAACACCGGTCCGGCAGAACGGCACGCCGCTGGGCGTCGTCGCAATCGCCAGTGAGGCCGGAGAGATTGATGGCCTGGTGCGTGCCGAGCGCGAACAAATCCTGCAGATGTTCGTGATCGCCATTCTTGTCTCGGTCGCGCTTAGCCTGGTGCTGGCATCGACCATCGCGAACCCGCTGTCCGATCTGGCCGCTGCCGCGGAAATCGGGCGCGAAAGAAACGCCCGCAAGTTCAGCCCCGCGCGCGTGCGGATCCCCGATCTGACCGCGCGCCCGGATGAAATAGGACGCCTATCCGGTGCTCTGCGCGGCATGGTGACGGCGCTTTATGACCGGATTGACGCCAACGAGCAATTCGCAGCCGACGTGGCGCATGAGATCAAGAACCCCCTTGCATCGCTTCGCTCGGCGGTGACCTCGCTTCGGACGACCCAGCGTGAAGACCATCGCGGCAAACTTCTGGATGTCATCGAGCATGACACCGTTCGCCTGGACCGTCTGGTCAGCGACATTTCCAACGCTTCGCGGCTGGATAGCGAGTTGGTCAAGGAAGAAGAAGAGGCCTTTGACCTCTTGAAGATGATCGGCAACCTTGCCGATTACCTGGGCAACGAAGCACGCGAAAAGGGCGTCGAGTTCATCACGGACATGCCGCAAGACCCAATTGTCATCGAAGGTCTCGAAAGCCGTCTGGCGCAGGTGTTTGTCAACCTCCTGACCAACGCCATTTCCTTCTGCGAAGACGGGGACGCCATCCGCATCTGGGTCCGCAAGCGCGAGAACCGCGTGCTTGTCGTCGTCGAGGACACCGGCCCGGGTATCCCCGAACAGGCGCTGACGAAGATTTTCAATCGCTTCTATACGGAACGGCCCGAAAGCCACTTCGGCAACAATTCGGGCCTTGGCCTGGCAATTTCGAAACAGATTGTCGAAGCGCACGGCGGCGTGATCTGGGCCGAAAATATTCGCCCGACCGACGCCGATCTGACATCAGAGCCTTTGGGCGCACGCTTCGTCGTGGGCCTGCCCGTCTGATCCGAAATCATGTCAGTACTGCTTCACGCCACCGCCGTTCACTTTGGCGGTCGCGCCGTTGTTTTGACAGGCGCGTCTGGCTCCGGCAAATCGACCCTTGGCTGGATGCTCATCGGCCTTGGCGGCCAGTTGGTGGCAGACGATCATGTCGAAGTTAAACGGCAAGACGATGGCCTTTGGCTGACTGCGCCACTGATCTTGGCGGGCAAGATGGAAGCACGGCACCTTGGCATTCTGCGCACTCCGACATCCCCGGCGTGGGCGCGCCTGGTGGTTGATATGGATCGAACCGAAATACACCGCCTTCCGCCCGAGCGGCAGACGACGATCGCAGGTGTCCCCCTGCCCCTGATCCACAAGGTTGAGAGCCCGGCGTTCCCCGCTATGTTACGCGCCTATCTGGATGGAGGACGCATGGAATGACGCGTTCCAAATCAAGCGCCCGCGCCGTGTTCGTCACTGGCGCCTCTGGGGCGGGGCGTACGACTGCGATCAATGCGCTCGAAGACATTGGCTTCGATGCCATCAACAATATCCCGCTGTCGCTGCTGGAACGCGTTTTCGAAGGCGGCGCAACGCTGCCACCGATGGCCATCGGTCTGGACGTGCGCAACCGTGACTTTTCCGTCGACGGCGTGCTGGCGCTGCTCAATCGGGTTGAAGCCACAATCGATATTGAAGCCGAGGTTCTCTTTCTGGATTGCCGCCCCGACATCCTGATCCGCCGCTATTCAGAGACCCGGCGGCGCCACCCCTTGGCACCGGAAGAAACACCCGAGACGGGGATCGCGCGCGAGATGGACATCCTGAAGTCGATCCGCCACCGCGCGGATCACCTGATCGACACCTCGGAGATGACGCCGCACCAATTGCGCGCCGAGATCGCGACGATCTTTGGGGGCGAAGGCTTTGACGATCTTGTGGTCTCGGTCGAGAGCTTTTCTTACAAGCGCGGGTTGCCACGCGGGCAGGATCTGATCTTTGACGTACGTTTCCTGAAGAACCCGCATTGGGCGCCCGAGCTTCGCGCCAGTACCGGGCAAGACCCGAAGGTGGCCGAGTATGTCGCCTCTGACGACATCTTCGAGGAATTCTTCGAGAAACTGACCGAGATGCTCCTTTTGCTGCTGCCGGCCTACAGGTCCGAAGGGAAGACCAATCTGACAGTCGGTATTGGATGTACTGGTGGGCAACACAGGTCGGTTACCGTTGCGGAAAAACTGTCGAATGCGCTTGCAGAACAGGGATGGCGGGTGTCAACTCGCCATCGGGAACTGGAGCGGCAAGGCCGGGGGGCCTCCGCTTGATACGGGGTAAAGCCGGTTGATCGGTATTGTGATCGTGGCACACGGAGGTTTGGCGACAGAGTACCTGGCGGCCATCGAACATGTCGTGGGCAAACAGACCGGGATAGAGGCAATCCCCATTCAGCCCGACCATGATCGCGACGCGAAGAAGGCCGAGATTTGCGCTGCAGCCGACCGCGTGGACACAGGCGATGGCGTGGTCGTTGTGACGGATATGTTTG
The DNA here is from genome assembly GCA_030065075.1 of Paracoccaceae bacterium. Taxonomy (GTDB): domain Bacteria; phylum Pseudomonadota; class Alphaproteobacteria; order Rhodobacterales; family Rhodobacteraceae; genus JAJDOD01. Next base: position 6,569 of record JASJDQ010000015.1, read on the forward strand.
GCGGCTCGCCATCCAACCTGTCGCTCCCCGCCTGCGGACCCGAAGATCGCAAGATCCTCTATGGCGCAAACCTGCCCATGCTGATCAAACTGACGAAATATCGTCATAAAACTGTGGATATCGCGGTGGATGCAGCCCTGAAAGCGGGCCGCAAGTATATCGACAGTTTCGATGGGGGCACTTGACGTGCTATGCCCCCAGAAATGACCAGAACGCTCACCATCGTAAACGAAAAGGGGCTGCACGCCCGTGCCTCTGCGAAACTTGTGGAACTGGTCGAAACTTACGAAGCAGACGCGGAAGTCATGAAGGACGGCATGCAGGCGACCGGCGACAGCATCATGGGGCTGCTCATGCTTGCTGCCGCGCGCGGCAGCCAGATCGAGGTCAGGACGAGCGGTCCCCAAGCCGAGGCGCTTGCGGATGCCATCGAAGCTCTTGTGGCCGACCGCTTCGGTGAGGACAACTGAGGCATGGCGCAGCTGACGAACACGCCCGGTGATGACACGACGCAGGATGGATACATCCCCTACGACAAGCGCCGCCTGAGCTATGCGAACACATTTCCGAACCCGGCAAAGCGAGGCGTCATCCGGTCGATGGAGTGGACAACCGGCAAGGTGCGCCTGCTGCGCCTGATACGCCGGTTCGAGAAAGAAGGCGTCGAAACCGGACAGGGCTTCTGGCCCCACGCGCTCAGGGTGATGGGTATCACACTAGAGACGCCTGCCGAGGAAATCGCGCGCATCCCGGCCAGCGGTCCGGTCATCATCGTGGCCAATCATCCGCACGGTTTGGTGGACGGAATGGTTCTGGCCGAACTGATCGGCCGGGTTCGCACGGATTACAAGATTCTCACGCGGTCGCTTCTGACCGGTATCCCCGAGATCGAGCAGTTCATGATCCCCGTGCCCTTCCCGCACGAAGACGACTCGATTCAGAAAAGCCTGACCATGCGCAAGACAACGATGGCACATTTGGCGGCTGGAGGGGTCGTGGCGCTCTTTCCGTCAGGCGTCGTCGCGTCTTCGGACACCTGGTGGGGCCCGGCGATCGAGCGCGACTGGAACCCGTTCACGGCCAAGATGATTCTGAAGTCTGGCGCAACGGTCGTGCCGATCCGGTTTCCGGGCGCGAACAGCCGTGCCTATCAGATTGCCGACAAGATCAGTGCCACCATGCGGCAGGGCTTGCTGCTGCACGAAGTTGTCCATGCCTTGAACAAGGCGCAGCGGCCCCATGTTGGAGTACCATTCCATCCGGAACACGTCGCTTCGCGCAAATCGGCACCGCGCGAGCTTATGTCCTGGATGCGCGAAGCGACGCTGGCGTTGGGGCGCCCTTAGGGCCAGCAATCAACGTGTTGGGACAGGGGGGTCTTCACGATAGTCGTAGAACCCGCGATCTGTCTTCCGGCCCAGCCATCCGGCTTCGACATATTTCGTCAGAAGGGGACACGGCCTGTACTTCGTATCCGCCAATCCGTCATGCAGCACATTCATGATAGCTAGGCACGTATCCAATCCGATGAAGTCCGCCAGCTCCAAGGGGCCCATCGGATGGTTGGTGCCAAGCTTCATGGCTGAGTCAATCGACGCCACCGATCCCACGCCTTCGTAAAGCGTATAGACCGCTTCATTGATCATCGGCATGAGGATGCGATTGACGATGAACGCCGGAAAGTCCTCCGCCGTGGCGGCGGTCTTGCCCAGGCGGTCCACGACTTTCTGGCAGGCCTGATAGGTCTCGTCACTGGTCGCGATGCCACGGATCAGTTCCACAAGTTGCATCACGGGGACCGGATTCATGAAGTGGAATCCCATGAACTTCTCGGGCCGGTCCGTGCGGCTGGCCAAGCGCGTGATCGATATCGACGAGGTGTTCGAGGTCAGGATCGTCTGCGGCGCCAGATGCGGCACGAGGTCTTCGAAAATGGCCGCCTTGACCGTTTCACGCTCGGTGGCCGCTTCGATCACCAGATCGGTCGGCCCCAGATCGGACAAGGTGAGTGTGGTTGAGATACGCTTCAACGCCTCAGCCTTGTCACTGGCCGTAATCTTTTCGCGCGACAGCTGACGGTCCAGATTGGTTTCGATCAACTCCATCGCGGCGTCCAGCGCCTCGCGGCTGATGTCGTTCAGCAGCACATCATACCCTGCAAGAGCAAGGACATGTGCAATGCCATTGCCCATTTGTCCGGCCCCGATAACCCCGACCTTGCTGATATCCATGGCTTTGCCCTTGCGTGATCTGGCAGGACCATAGGCGCTTGGTTCGACCCCTTGCAAGGGCGGGAAACCGTTAAAATGCCGCGTTTAGCATTATCTCAATCGCTGGCCCTCATTGTGGTCGATGTGTGCCGAAAACGGGTAAGAACGTGCAACAGAACTCTCAGCCGGATGAGGATCCGATAGACGCGCTTGACTACGGGCTGTGCGGTTTCGATGGGACGAAATTGCAATTCCGGGGGCCGCCGGTCGACCTTGACCAGCCGTTTGTTGCCGCGTTGGGCGGCAGTGAGACGTTTGGCAAGTACGTGTCTGACCCGTTTCCCGCAGTCATGAGCCAATGGCTGGGCATGCCCGTCATGAATTTTGGCGTGGCGCACGCCGGCCTGTCGCTTTTCAGCGAAGAACAATGGCTTCTGGATGTGGCGTCGAAGGCCGAATTGACAGTTCTTCAGGTTCTTGGGGCGCAGAACATGTCGAACCGTCTTTACAGTGTACATAGTCGGCGGAACGATCGGTTCCTTGGCGTGTCACCTGCACTTCGCGACGTGTTTCCAGAAGTCGATTTCACCGAAATCAATTTCACCGGCCATCTGATGACCGCATTGCGCGATGCATCGCGGCCGGGGTTCGAACTGGTGGTCGAAGAACTGAAATGGGCCTGGATCCAGCGTATGCGCCGCATACTTTCGATCATTCGGGGGGATGTCTTGCTGGTCTGGATATCGGACCATCGACCGGTGGAGACGCGCAATGCCCTGGACGAAGCCGACCCGCAGTTCATTGACCAGGCCATGCTGGATGACCTTGGCGATCAGATCATCGGTGTTGCGGAATACGTCCAGACCGAAACGGATGTGCTCGACGGAAAGCACTACTTGCCCGCTGAACGCGACGCGGCGCGCCAGTTGCCTGGACCGCGCGATCACGCCGGCATTGCCGAAGCCGTCATCCAAGCGATGTCCAAGCCTGGCCTGGCCCCGGACCTGCCATCATTGCAGGCCCGGGCCACAGGGTCATAGTTTCTCGACCAGTTCCGGCACGGCTGTGAAAAGGTCTGCGACCAATCCATAGTCCGCAACCTGAAAGATCGGCGCTTCTTCATCCTTGTTGATGGCAACGATGATCTTGCTGTCCTTCATGCCCGCCAGGTGCTGAATGGCGCCGGAAATACCGACGGCCACGTAAAGATCGGGTGCTACGACCTTGCCGGTCTGACCCACCTGCCAATCGTTGGGCGCATAGCCGCTGTCGACGGCTGCACGCGACGCGCCAACGGCAGCTCCCAGCTTGTCGGCCAGCTTCTCGATCAGGGCGAAATCTTCCTCTGAACCGACACCACGACCACCCGAGACGACAACGCCAGCACTGGTCAGTTCCGGCCGGTCGCTCTCGGCAACCTTGTCTTCGACCCACTCCGAAAGACCGGGGTTCTCGGCTGCGCCGATGGTCTCGATCGCAGCGGAGCCGCCATCACCGGCCGCGTCGAACGTCGAGGTCCGGATCGAGACAACCTTGGTCGCATCCGAGGATTTCACGGTCTGGATCGCGTTGCCCGCATAGATCGGGCGCTCGAACGTATCAGCATCGACAACACCCGAAATGTCCGAGATCACCATGACGTCCAGCATGGCCGCGACACGGGGCAGGACGTTTTTCGCATCTGTCGTCGCGGGCGCCACGATATGAGAATAATCGCCTGCAAGCGACACCATCAGGGCCGCCGTGGTTTCCGCCATGCGATGCCCCAAGGACGCGTCTTCGGCCACCAGCACCTTCGAGACACCGGCAATCTTCGACGCTGCCTCACCGGCCGCGGCGGCCGAGCCACCTGCACAGAGCACGGTGACATCGCCCATCTGTGCGGCGGCTGTTACGGCCTTCGCGGTGGCATCCAGCGAAAGTTCGCCATCGTTGACTTCGGCCAAAAGGAGAACTGCCATTATACCGCCCCCGCTTCTTTGAGTTTCTCGACAAGTTCATCGACCGACCCCACGATCTCGCCCGCCTTGCGCGCTTCGGGTTCCGTGGTCGACACGATCTGAAGCCGTGGGCTGACGTCGACGCCATAATCCTCGGGCGTCTTCTCGTCGAGCGGCTTCTTCTTCGCTTTCATGATGTTCGGCAACGACGCATAGCGCGGTTCGTTCAGACGCAGGTCGACGGTGATAATCGCGGGCATCTTGACCTTGATGGTCTGCAAGCCGCCATCCACCTCGCGCGTGACGGTCGCGCTGTCGCCGTCGATGCTGACCTCGGACGCAAAGGTGGCCTGCGCCCATCCCGTCAGGGCTGCCAGCATCTGACCGGTCGCGTTCATGTCGTTGTCAATGGCCTGCTTGCCGCAAAGCACAAGCCCGGGCTGTTCTTCATCGCAAACGGCCTTCAAGAGCTTGGCGACGGCCAGCGGTTCGATGTCGGTGTGCACGTCGTCGGCAGCCACGATCAGGATGGCGCGATCGGCCCCCATGGCCAGCGCGGTGCGCAGCGTTTCCTGCGCCTGCTTCACCCCGATCGAGACAGCGATGATTTCCTCGGCCTTTCCGGCCTCTTTCAGGCGAATGGCTTCTTCGACCGCGATTTCGTCGAACGGGTTCATCGACATCTTGACGTTTGCCAGATCGACGCCGCTTCCGTCCGCTTTGACGCGCACCTTCACGTTATAGTCGATCACGCGTTTGACGGGCACCAGGACCTTCATCTTCCGCAATCTCCTCTTTGAGTTCCTCGACGGTGTAGCGAAGCTGCGCCGCAGAAAACAGGCCTAAACCGACAGGTTTCCGCCCCGCGACGCCGCGTTTCGTGCTAGAATTCGTGAAAAAATAAGGAATTTTTTCATGGAGAAAGTCAAGGGCATTGGTGGCGTGTTTTTTCGGGCGCGTGACCCGGCGGCATTGACCCAGTGGTACAAGGACATGTTGGGGGTCGATCCGGCGCCTTCAGACATGGAAACCCCACCGTGGATGACCGAAGGTGGCGTCACGGTATTCGCGCCTTTCGCCGAAGACACGGAATACTTCCCGGCCACTCAGCAGGTGATGATCAACTTTCGCGTCGCCGATATGGACATGATGCTGGCGCAACTGCCGGCTGGCGGTGTCGAGCCCTTCAACGAGCAGACCATGGATGGGATCGGGCGCTTTGCCCATATCCTTGATCCCGAAGGCAATGCGATCGAGCTGTGGGAGCCGGTGGGGTAGCGAAAAATGCGCATTTTTCGTAGCGATTTCTGCGCAGAAATCGCCTGCCGCACTTAGCGGTTCGCTCCCGGCACCCAAAGCACATCGGCCTTGCCGTCGTCGTTGGCCACCCTTGCTGCGCAGAAAAACCAGTCGGACAACCGGTTCAGATACTTCACCGCAGCTTCGTTCACGCTTTCCATAGTGGCCAGTTCCACAGTCAGCCGTTCGGCGCGTCGCGCCACGGTGCGAGACAGGTGCAGATGTGTGGCCAGCGGTGATCCGGCGGGCAGGATGAACGACTTGAGCGGCTCCAGCCGTTTGATCATGGCATCGATCTCGGTCTCCAGCCGTTCGGTCTGTTCGGTGCTCATCCGCAGAACCGGATAGCCCGCCTCGCCGTCCTTCTCCATATCCGGGCGGCAGAGGTCGGCGCCTAGATCGAACAGATCGTTCTGAATGCGCGACAGGGCGGCATCCACGTCGCCCGTCGCATGCAGCCGGCACAGCCCCACCGTCGCGTTCAGTTCGTCCACGGTGCCATAGGCCGTCACACGGATGGAATGCTTGGCGACGCGCGTGCCGTTGCCCAGTGCGGTTTCGCCCGCATCACCGGTCTTGGTGTAGATCTTGTTCAGAACAACCATCTCAGCTTCCGCCCCGGATCAGAACAAACAAAAGGATCAGGACCACCGCCACGAATTGCGCATAGATCCGATACCGCATGATCCTGTTCGCGTGTTTGCGGTTGAAATCACCGCCCTTGGCAAACCCGCCAATGCCGGTCAGCAGGATACCCAGCACTATCAGACAGGCGATGGCCACGACGATGAATAGCGGGTCTTGTAGCATTTGGTGCCCCTTTCTTTCATGGTGACCTAGAGCATGGGACGCGAAAAGCGAAGCCTGTCAAACTTTCAGCAGGATCTTGTCGAATAAAGAGGTTGGCAAAATACGTTTCAGAAACGCCATGACCTTGGTTGGCTTGGTGATCCGGTACCGGGCGCGCGGCTTCAGAAGCGTCAGTGCATCGAGGACTACGCGCGTGACCGCACTTGGTGGCAATTCAAAGGGATCGGGTTTCCCCGTGTCGGCATAAAGGCGCGGCTCGAATTTGGTCTTGTAGTCGTCCCGACGGGCCGAGTTTTCGGGGTCCAGCCATTTCTCGTAATGCGGCTGAGAGTTCTGCCGGATCAGCGACGTGATCGGACCAGGTTCGATCAGGACGACGTGAATGTTGGTCCCTTGAAGCTCAAGCCGCAAGGTGTCTGCCCACCCCTCCATCGCGAACTTGGTCGAGTTGTAGGCCCCCCGCCAGGGCAGGGCGGCAAAGCCCAGCACCGAAGAGTTCATCAGGATCCGCCCGTGTCCTTGTGCGCGAAAGACTGGGATCAGGCGCCGGGTCAACTCATGCTGGGCAAAGAAGTTGGTCTCGAAGATGTCCCGCAATGCGCCTGTCGGCAGATCTTCCAGCAACCCAGGGCAGGCAAAGGCACCGTTGTTGAAGACAGCACCCAGAGTGCCGCCCGTTCGCTCGAGAGTTTCGTCGACCGCAGCCGCAATGCTTGCCTCATCGGCATAATCGAGGACAAAGCTTTCCAGCCCCTCGCTTTCCAGTCGTGCGCAATCCTGCGGTTTTCGGCAGGTCGCAAATACCCGCCATCCGCGCTTCTTCAGCCCGTGAGCCGTGTCATAGCCGATGCCGCTGGAACAGCCGGTGATCAGGATGGTCTTCTTGTCTGTCATGCGGCAGTCTTCTTGGCAAAGGAGACGCCCATGTCAACGCACAGTGCCACCTGCCAATGCGGTCAATTGACCGCCGCCTTCGACGGCGACCCGGATTTCGTTATCGTGTGTAATTGCAAGGCATGTCAGAAACGCACTGGGTCCCCGTTCGGAACTGGCGCCTATTTCCGAAAATCCAAATCGACCATCTCTGGCGAGACAGAGTCTTGGGCGAGGAAGGCAGACACGGGCCGCGCGCTCGAAAACCACTTTTGCCCCAACTGCGGGACGACGCTTTATTGGTCGCTCGAAATGCGCCCCGATCATTTCGGCGTGGGCTACGGGTCGTTCGACACGTCGTTGCCCGACCCGGTGCGCGTGATCTGGACCGAACAGCAACACCCGTGGACAGGCTTCCCCGAGGATTGGCCCCGGTTCGAAAAGGGAACGCCCGAGACCTAGCCCGGACGCTGATCGTTCAGGAACTTGCCAAAGATCCAGCCGGAAGTGAACCCGTCGCTCAGGCGGATTTCGTACCAGCCATTCTTTTCCGACAGAACCTCGGCTTCGGTGGCCCAGGTCACCTGACCTACAACCGCATTCCCGGTGCCAGGACCCTTTCGCAAATTCACGCGGCTGCCGGTGACGTACCAATAGTTGACCGGCTGAGCCGCGACCAAAGTGATCTCTTCTGCCACAGCCGTCTCGTAACTGGCGGTACCGATGGTCGCCAAAGGTGCCTTTCTCCGCTCGTCGCGCAGCTTCTTTCCGGCAGCCAAGGCCATCTGGACAGCTTCGCGCTGCGAAAGCCTCGCCTCTGCAAGACTGGGTGATTGGGTTTGCGTCTTCACGGCCGAAGCGGGCACGACGCTTAACGCCAAGGGCTCCGCGCGTGACACTTGTTCGGGGCGACGAGATTCGTCGCCGAACACGTACAAAATACCATAAAGCGCGGCCAACGTGGCCACGGTCAATTTGAACATACCTACTTCCCCCCCAGGGACTCGGAACGGCAATATGCCTCATATGTACTTCAACTTACGAGTTATCCCCACGGCAAGTTAGGGGGAAAATCCGGATGTTGTTTTCACGCAACCCGGTGCTTTACCCGGTCGAATCGTGCCGCTAATACAGCATCTATGAGCGACGACGCCGACACCCCCAATATCGAGGGCAAAAACCTGGCCGAACCCCTGCGCCGCGCAATAGGCGACAGGTACCTGACCTATGCCCTGTCAACGATCATGCACAGGGCGTTACCCGACGTCAGGGACGGTTTGAAGCCGGTGCACCGGCGAATCCTCTATGCAATGTCGCGTCTTCGGCTGTCGTCTTCGGGAGGCTTCCTAAAATCGGCCAAGATCTCGGGCGACACGATGGGGGATTTTCACCCCCACGGGGACGGCGCGATCTATGACGCCATGGCGCGGCTCGCGCAGGACTTCAACGTGCGCTATCCGTTGGTCGACGGGCAGGGCAACTTCGGCAACATCGACGGCGATAACCCGGCGGCTTCGCGCTATACCGAGGCGCGGATGACGGCGATGGCCGAGGCGTTGCTGGATGGTCTTGACGAGAACGCCGTGGATTTTCGCCCCAACTACGACGGGCGGCTGGACGAACCGGTCGTGCTGCCGGCGGCCTTTCCGAACCTCTTGGCCAATGGTTCGTCGGGGATCGCGGTGGGGATGGCCACAAATATCCCGCCGCACAATATCAGTGAACTTTGCGACGCCTGTATCCATCTGGCCAAGGCTGACAACTCGGAACTGGTGCGGGACGACACGCTGATCGAAAAGGTGAAAGGCCCCGATTTCCCGACCGGCGGCACCATCGTGGAACCGGCGGACGCCATTGCCGAGGCGTATCGGACAGGCCGGGGCGGCTTTCGCGTGCGCGCCAAGTGGCAGGTCGAGGACCTCGGCCGAGGACAATGGCAGATCGTTGTGACCGAGATACCCTATCAGGTGCAACTAAAGCGTCTGATCGAGAAAATTGCCGAGACGATCCAGACGAAGAAGGTGCCGATTCTGGCCGATGTGCGGGACGAAAGCGCTGAAGATATCCGCGTGGTGCTGGAGCCTCGGTCAAAGAACGTGGACCCGGACGTGCTGATGAACATGCTCTTCCGGAACACCGATCTGGAAAACCGCTTCAGCCTGAACATGAACGTGCTCATCGACGGCGTGACGCCCAAGGTCGCATCGCTGAAGGAGGTTCTGCGCGCCTTTCTGGCGCACCGGCGCGAAGTTCTTCTGCGGCGGTCCCAGCACCGGTTGGACAAGATCGACCATCGGCTGGAAGTTCTCGAAGGCTTCATTACCGCGTTCCTGAACCTCGACCGCGTGATCGACATCATCCGCTATGACGACGACCCGAAAGCGGCGCTGATGCGCGAGGATTGGTCGAAGGACCATACCCGTGCCACGTCGGAAGCGGACTACAGGACACCCGCGTCCGGCGAGGGCGAACTGACCGAAGTCCAGGTCGATGCCATCCTCAACATGCGGCTTCGGTCACTGCGTCGTCTGGAAGAGTTGGAACTTCGTCGCGAGTTCGATGACCTGACGAAGGAGCGCGCCGATCTCGAGGATCTTCTTGAGAACGAGGGCCGCCAGTGGAAGGTCATTGCCGACCAGTTGCGCGAGGTGAAGAAGCAGTTCGGCGACGACCGGCGCACCGACTTTGCCGAGGCCGCCGAGATCGAGGACGTCCCGCTGGAAGCGATGATCGACCGCGAGCCGATCACGGTCGTATGCTCCCAGATGGGCTGGATCCGCGCGATGACGGGCCACATCGATCTGACGCGCGAATTGAAATTCAAGGATGGTGACGGGCCGCGCCACATCTTCCATGCCGAAACGACGGACCGGCTTTTGGTCTTCGGCTCGAACGGGCGGTTCTATACGCTTTCAGCGTCAAACCTGCCGGGCGGGCGCGGTATGGGCGAGCCGGTGCGGCTGATGGTCGATCTGCCGAACGAGGCGCAGATCGTCGCCTTGTTCATCCATCGGCCCGGTCAGAAGCTGTTGGTGGCCTCCAGCGCGGGCGACGGGTTTGTCGTGCCCGAGGACGAGGTCGTGGCGCAGACCCGCGCCGGCAAGCAAGTGCTGAACGTCCGGGGCGACGTGCAGGCCGCCGTGTGCCAGCCGGTTGAAGGCGATCATGTTGCGGCGGTCGGCCAAAACCGGAAGATGCTGGTCTTCCCGGTTTCCGAACTGCCGGAAATGGGGCGCGGCAAGGGTGTGCGTTTGCAGAAATACAAGGACGGCGGCCTGTCGGACGCCCGGACATTCACGCTTCAAGATGGGCTGTCATGGCAGGACCCGGCGGGCCGGACGCGCGTCGTTACCGAGCTTGACGAATGGCAAGGCGCGCGGGCCAGCGCCGGTCGCATGGCGCCACGCGGGTTCCCGCAGGACAATACGTTCACCTAAGGAGTTGCGCCGCCTTATGGCGTTTGCATGGCAATCACTTATCGGCAGGGCATTGCGAGCAATGCCCGAGAGATCGGCATCGCGGCGGGCGAGGGGGTTTCACCCCCTCGTGCTCCCCCAGGATATTTGCGGGTCGATGGCGAGCTGTACGCTTTCGGGCATTGTCGAACTGACGCTTGATTTTCCCCCGCCCGTGACATAGATCGCCCGCGATATGGACCCCATCAATTAAGGCTAGAGGGCGATGGCGAAGGAAAAGTTTGAACGTACGAAGCCGCATGTGAACATCGGCACGATTGGTCACGTTGACCACGGCAAGACGACGTTGACGGCGGCGATCACGAAGCAGTTCGGCGAGTTCAAGGCGTATGACCAGATCGACGGTGCTCCGGAAGAGAAGGCACGGGGGATCACGATCTCGACGGCGCATGTGGAGTACGAGACCGACAACCGTCACTACGCCCACGTCGACTGCCCGGGCCACGCCGACTACGTGAAGAACATGATCACGGGTGCGGCGCAGATGGACGGCGCGATCCTGGTCGTGAACGCCGCCGATGGCCCGATGCCGCAGACGCGCGAGCACATCCTTCTGGGCCGCCAGGTCGGCATCCCGGCCATGGTCGTCTTCCTGAACAAGGTCGACCAGGTGGATGACGCCGAGCTTCTGGAGCTGGTGGAAATGGAAGTCCGCGAGCTTCTGAACGAATACGAATACCCGGGCGACGACATTCCGATCATCGCCGGCTCGGCTCTGGCCGCTCTGGAAGGCCGCGATGACGAGATCGGTGCGAACAAGATCGCCGAGCTGATGGCCGCTGTCGACGAGTACATCCCGCAGCCACCGCGCGCGATCGACGAGCCGTTCCTGATGCCGATCGAGGACGTGTTCTCGATTTCCGGCCGCGGCACCGTTGTGACGGGCCGTGTCGAGCGTGGCGCGATCAACGTGGGCGACGAGATCGAGATCGTCGGCATCCGCGACACCACCAAGACGACCTGCACGGGCGTCGAGATGTTCCGCAAGCTCCTGGATCGCGGTGAAGCGGGCGACAACATCGGTGCGCTCTTGCGCGGTGTCGACCGTGACGGTGTCGAGCGTGGCCAGGTTCTGTGTAAGCCGGGCTCGGTGACGCCGCACACGAAGTTCGAGTGCGAGGTCTACATCCTGACGAAGGATGAAGGCGGCCGCCACACGCCGTTCTTCGCGAACTACCGTCCGCAGTTCTACTTCCGGACCACGGACGTCACGGGCACGGTCGAGCTGCCGTCGGGCACCGAGATGGTGATGCCGGGCGACAACCTGAAGTTCAGCGTGGAACTGATCGCGCCGATCGCGATGGAAGACGGCCTGCGCTTCGCCATCCGCGAAGGCGGCCGCACCGTCGGCTCCGGCGTCGTCTCGAAAATCATCGAGTAAGCTTCAAAATTGTGAGGCCGACTCTGGCCCAGGTAAAATACAAGGCCCCGGGAGTGTTCCCGGGGCCTTTTTCTTGTCGGCTAGCCATCAAAGGTCTGGCGATGCATAGTGTGCAGGCAACGGCGGTCTTTGGATGGTACGGGCAATCGCCCGGCCAGGGCGGGGCATCCCCGTCTGATCGAATTGCTTGGACAATCAAGGCACGACCGTCGCTGGGTTTCACCCAGGACGGGTCGCGCAACGCAGGAGAGGCAAGGACCGTTCGTTGCGACACCCGGCCCGAAAATGACGCCGAAGCGCCTTGCCAAGACACTTGCCTATAGCCTGACCCGAGGGCATTGGACCCGCCCGGCATTGGAACATGCCTTGCGCCAACGGTTGCCCCGAACGCTTGATCGCCTTGCCCCCGACTTCGCTGTATTTCTGACGGATCACTTTTCGCAGTTCTATGCACCCACAGCCGGGGACGTCGGTCGCGCACTGAAAGATGCGCCAGGCTTCGACGTCCTTCTAAAGTACTGCCTCTGTCACGAGGTTTGGCCGGAACTGGACCAGCGTCCCCCGGAAATGGCAACATTACCGTTCTTTGAGAGCCTTGAGGTGCCGCAATTGGTCACCCCCGGCGATCTGGCCGACTGGCTTTGCCTGGATTTGCAAAGACTGGACTATTTCGCGGACCGTCAAAGCCGGTTCGAGGCCCATGGCGACGCGGCGGTGAACCACTATCGCTACATCCTTCGCAAGAAAGCAGGTGGTGGCATGCGGATCATAGAGGCGCCGAAGCAAATCCTGAAGTCGCTGCAACGCGCTATTCTTCGCGGCATTGTCGAGCGTATCCCGGATCACGGGAGTGCCTATGGGTTTGTTCCCGGTCGGAACTGCCTGGACGCCGCGCAACAGCATGTGGGCGAGCCGGTTGTGGTGCGTTTTGATCTGCAGGACTTCTTCCCGTCCATCCATGCGGGCCGCGTCTTGGGACTTTTCCGGTCCCTTGGCTATCCGCAGGCCGTGGCAAGCTATCTGATCGGGTTTTGTGTGACCCGAACGCCAGCCTGGGTGCTGGAACGCCTTCCTGTGACGGATCGGGCAGCTTATCGTGAAACGCATCTGCCGCAAGGTTCGCCGGTTTCGCCAGCGCTGGCGAACAAATTGGCCTTCGCGCTCGACCGACGCCTGTCGGCCCTGGCGCGGCGATCGGAAGCGACTTATACGCGGTACGCTGACGACCTGACTTTCTCTGGCGAGCGCAGAATTACAAAGATTCTCCTGCAGGCTGTACCAGAGATCGTGCGGGAAGAGGGCTTTCGTTTGAACCATGAAAAAACGCGTGTGATGCGCGCGACGTCACGCCAAACGGTTACCGGCGTCGTGGTGAACGACCGTATGAACGTATCGCGCCCGGCGTTTGATAGGCTGAAAGCCATCATCCACGCCTGTGGCAAGCCCGGTGATGCGCGTTTGCATGATGCGTCCTTTCGCGCGCAGCTCTTGGGTCAGATCGGGTGGATCGAGCAGGTGAACCCTCACCGGGGGCACAAACTTCGTTGCCTGCTGGAAGCGGCCTATGAACGTTCCCAGAAGAACGCTGCACGCTGAATTCCCCGAAATCGCCCTAAAATGGCACGTTTTGGCATAAATCCTTGACGATGTCATTTGGGGGCGCAATGTCTGGGGAGCATGCGGGATGCGTGCACTATCGGTCGCGCTTGCGGCCAGCTGCCTGGCGGTGCCGGCTTTTGCTCTGCCGCTGACATCAACGTCTGACGACACGCTTGCTCGGGTCTGCCTGTCACGTGCGGCAGCGCCTGTGCGTCTGATCGAAGTCTGCGATGGTGCCCTTGCGACCCCCGGGCTGACCCGCAGTGAGCAGGCGTCGCTGATCACGGCGCGTGCTGACGGGAACTTGTGGCTGGACCGCTTCGAACAATCCGAAGCGGACTATCGGGCCGCCATTTCACTCGATCCCCGGTCAATCGAAGCCTGGAACGGGCTAGGGTGGGCACTTTGGGAATTTGCGGGCGATGCCACTGCCTATGAAGCGTTCCAAACGTCCTTGTCCATTGGCGTCTCTGTTCAGGGGCTGAGCGGGATGGCAGCAACGGGTCGGCGGATGGGGCTTGTTGCCAACGACGCGTCGCGTGAGATGCTGCGCGCCGCGCTTGCCATCGACCCCGATTACATCTGGGCGGTGCGCGAACTGGCGTGGAGCTATCTGGACGACGGACATGCCAGCGAAGCGCAGGAGCAATTTCGATCAGCGCTCGAGATAGAACCCAAGGACATCAATGCCCGCTTCGGGCTTGGACGCGCGCATCTTGCGACTGGAGACGCGGAAGCTGCGCTGGGCGTCTTCAACGATGTCATGGCTGATGCCGCCGACTTCCCGACCCGCGTTTACCGCAGCATTGCGCTTCGCCAGTTGGATCGAAACGTCCAGGCGCTGCGCGAGGCCGACCGGCTGATCGCCAGCCACCCGGACCGGTCGTCAGGATACATTGAACGCGGTCATGCATTGATTGCGCTGGAGCGTCGCGATGAAGCGCTCGATACTTTTGCCCGCGCAGAACAGGCGCTCGGCCCAAACAACGCCGTGCTTTACTGGTACGCAGACACGCTGACGCTGGACAACCGGTTCAGGGAAGCCCTTGCCATCATCGAACGCGGCATTGCTCTTCCGGGTGCAGACCACACGGACCACCTGCTACACAGCTATATTGCCTTGGAACTGGGCGACCTTGCGCTGGCCCGTAAGGCCGCCGAAGCTTCGCTTGCCGCCGGCGTCGAGGACCCTTGGGCGCATTATTACATCGCCATCGCCCTGGTTCGCGGCGGCGACGCACCGGAAGCCATCGAACGGTTCGAACTAGCGATCGCGGGCGGCCTGCCTGCCGAGCGTGTCGGCTCGTTTGCGACGGAATTGATCGATGCCGGAAAATACGTGGAAGCCGCGCAGTTGCGACTGAAATACTAGCGCAAACGGTTTCCGTCTTGATTTCGCCCGGCACCTGCCGTAACCGAAGGTCTGGCCTTAGGGGTGTAGCTCAGTTGGTAGAGCGACGGTCTCCAAAACCGTAGGTCGGGGGTTCGAGACCCTCCGCCCCTGCCAAGGCCAATCCATGGCATTTTTTCGAAATTCGACACAATTTTGCCGATTTTGGTGAATACCGTTCATATATCCGTAGAATTCGGAGATGAACGATGTTTCGTATGTTCAGCTTCCTGCCGCCGATCGGGTCTTATATCCTCGCGCTCGGCGTATTGGGCGGCACATACTTTATGCAAGCGGCCTTGATCGCCGAGAATCCTGACGCAGACGTGAACCGCATCTGGCTGGTGGGCGGCATTATCGCCTTCCTCTTGGGTTTTGGCGGCCTACAAAAAAGCATGGAACTCCGCAGTGAGGCGCAACAGCCGCGGGTTTCCAGCGCGGATGTCCTGCAGAAACTGACGCCCACGGAAACCGGCAACGCGGACGCGGAACTGGATGCGCCGCCGCCGTCGCTGCACGGTCCGGACGCCGACTCACCCCTTGGACGGGTCCGCGCGCGTTCGACACAGCCGCTGGAACAGCTTTAAGCCCATCGGTCAGGGTTGAAACGGGTCGCGTTAGCGCGTATCTGCGCCAAAACGCATGTCGCAGACAATCAGGACACCCATGGTCAACCCGCTTCAATTCATCCAGCAAGTGCGAGCCGAAGTCGCCAAGGTCGTTTGGCCAACCCGGCGCGAGGTCATGTTGACCAGCGTCATGGTGTTCTTCCTGGCTGTTCTGACCGCCGCCTTTTTCTGGCTGATTGACCGGGTGATCTTCTCCGGCCTCGAACTGGTGCTGACGTATTTCGGAACCTGATCCCTCTTGAACTCGGACGTTCGGGCAGGTATCACACACCAAAGTTGAGCGGCGTGCATTTGAAAGTGCACGCCCCTTTTAATTTCTGGCGGTCGTAATCCGCCGACTGCAAGAGAGGAACCCTTCCCATGGCGAAGCGCTGGTATTCGGTTAGCGTGCTGTCGAACTTCGAAAAGAAGGTCGCGGAACAAATTCGCCAGTCAGTCGAGGACGCCGGTCTGCAGGACCAGATCGAAGAAGTCCTGGTGCCGACCGAAGAAGTCATCGAAATTCGACGCGGCAAGAAGGTCACCGCCGAACGCCGCTTCATGCCGGGTTACGTGCTGGTCCGGATGGAGATGTCGGACGAAGGTTATCACCTGATCAATTCGATCAACCGCGTCACCGGGTTCCTCGGCCCGCAAGGCCGCCCGATGCCGATGCGCGACGCCGAAGTGAACGGCATCCTGAACCGCGTCGAAGAAGGCGAAACCGCGCCGAAGCTGATGATCAGCTTCGACGTGGGCGAACAGGTAAAGGTCAACGACGGCCCGTTCGAAGACTTCGACGGCACCGTCGAAGAGGTCGACGAGGAAAACCAGCGCCTGAAGGTGACGGTTTCGATCTTCGGCCGGGCGACACCGGTGGAACTCGAGTTCACTCAGGTCTCGAAGCAGACCTGAGGATTGACCGCCCTTCGGCGACGCCGGTCATCCGCGTTCAGTTGCCAGACGCGTGACCTTTCTACGCTAGTCGAGGGAGGTACTGCCGCCGCCACTACTATCACTACCACCATCGCAGCACTCGCTCGCGACAATTGCAGCCACGGCCAGTCCTGCTCCAATCAGAAGCGGATCAATCGGCTCTTCTTGCTGAGCGCAGGCAGTGACCGTTGCAGAAGCCAGGGCAAAGGTGACGATGGTCTTAATCTTACAAAGCACGGGTGTTCCCCCCTTTTGATCGTTTCATGTCACACACGCTGCGCGTGGGATGACGCCACCGATCCTAATTTTGTCGCTTGAACCGCTATTGCGATTTGTCAATTCAGCCAAACCTGCAAAAAGGTCCGGGCGCGAAGCGGATCTTTGTGTTCCAAGGGCATGGTCGGCTCATGTGCCGGTCCGGACGAAGACGTCGGGCGAAAGCGACCATCTCATCAATTCGACCAACCACGTCACCGGGTTTTCTTGCCGAACTTTCCTTCAGACGCCATACTCACCCGGTCTTTGAAGGGGCACACGATCATGCGCACTGTTCTTCGACTTGGACCGATCACGACCTTTGCCGTATTGCTGGCCGGTGCCTCGGACGCCGATGTCATGCAAGCCACAAGGAACGCAAAGGCGGGTGAGTTCGTAGCGACCGGAGAAGTGGCCTGCGCGCAAGAGGTGGGCGAGGAACTGGGAACCTGTTTGGCCAAGGTTGCGCGTGACGACACAGACGCCGCCGCTGTCGTGGTCACATTCCCGAATGGGTTTTCACGTACCTTGACCTTCGAGGGTGGCGCATTCCTCCGCGGCAACACCACCATGTCGGGCGTCGGCACGGATACCGAGTGGACCCTTGAAGACGGGCGCTACCGCGTGCGGGTGGACGACCAGCGGTTTGAGATCCCTCAAGCGCTGGTCGCCGAAGACTAGACCGCGCGAGCGACCCCGCGCGGCCCTTGCGATCAGCTTCCCGGTGTCAGCTTGAAGATCGCACCTTCATCGATGGCCGTGTAAAGGCTGCCGTCCGGCCCCATCACGACCGAGCGGAACCGCCCGGGGTCCATCGGAAGGGTCATCTCGGTCACGTCCTCGACATCGGTGTTGTCCTCGTTGAACTGGATCACGTCGATGCGCTGACCGATGGGCGTGCCGCCGAAGCCGATGCCCATGATGCCAACGACCATCGCGCCGTTCCAGTCACCCCAGGCGTCACCCTCCAGAAATGCCGCCGAAGATGTGCCCTGCGACCAGCCGTTGTTGTTCCAGATTGGCGCCATCGCGTCGGGATAGGTGTCGAAGTCGGTCATCGGCATCCAGGCCGCCCGTTCGAAGCGGTTCATGCCGTCTTCCTGGTTCGGGCTGTAGCCGCAATAGTCGTCCGGGCAGTCACCCCGTCCGGCCATGTTTGGCCGCGGGTCCCATCCGGCATTGCCGCCGTTTTCCAAGATCGTGATCTCGTCCGAATGCCACGGCCCGTGCTCGGCGGTGATCGCTTGCCCAGTTTCGGGATGGAAAGCAATTCCCTGTACGTTCCGGTGACCGAAGGTATATGTTCGCTTGTCGAACCCATCGGGCGGCTTGTTGTCGGGATGCGCGTTCCCATCCGTGTCGATCCGAATGACTTTCGAACCCATCATCGTCGGGCTCTGTGGCACTTGGCCGTTATGGGTGTCTCCCGTCGTCAGCCAAAGCGCGCCCTCTGGTCCGAACCGCACGCGCCCGCCATTATGCGCACCGGGGCCGCCAAACGGGTGATTGGACGCGGCCATCTTGTAGGGCACGTCGTCGATGATATCGGTCCTGTCCGAGACAGCCGTGAAGTCGTCGTTCAAAGTAAACCGCATCAGCCGGTTGGTGTGCGGGTCCGACATATTCGACGTTGAATAGACATAGATCCGCCGGTTGTTCGCGAAGTCCGGATCAAAGGCGACGCCCATCATCCCGGCCTGACCTTCGCAGAACAGGTCTGCACCGTTGGAGGCGTAACCGGCCGTATCGCCAACGCCGTAAAGCTTGTTGACGGTGCCGTCCGGCAGGCGGACCGACAGCCCGTCGCACTTCTCGGTGAAAAGCATCGTGCCGTCATCCAGAAACGCCATGTCCCAGGGGCTGTTCAGCCCATCGAGCACGATCTCGCTGGTAAGGCTGGTGGTGTTCATACCACTTTGGGCAAAGGCAGGTGCTGCCATGAAGGCAGCTCCACTCAGAAGGGTCGCGGCGACTGAAAAAGCCGAAAAAGACACAGAATGAACCATGGTATTTCCTCCCTTGAGTATTGAAGTCGGCCCGCCGGACGGCACCTTCAGGGGCTCTGGAAGATTGGCGTGACCTAGGATCAGGCTAGGCCTCGGTTTCCCTTGGGTCAACGATTCTGCTCTGGGGCGAAGCATGAAAATGTGACTGCTCCCATAAGCGACAGGTTCAGCGCCCGCGCGTGTTGTCTCAAACCTCTTGAAATGTCGGCTTGGGGGGTGTACCTCCCGCCAGTCCCCATCGCTGGGGATCACTTGTGGGAGGCGAGGGCGTCGCGACGTCCGGACCGGACCACATCAACCATATTCGTCGATGCGCGCATCGACGGAGTTGAGAAAGGAGGCCGAAATGGCCAAGAAAGTTGCTGGCACCATGAAGCTTCAGGTGCCTGCCGGACAAGCGAACCCATCCCCGCCGGTCGGCCCGGCCCTGGGTCAGCGCGGCATCAACATCATGGAATTCTGCAAGGCGTTCAACGCCAAGACGCAGGACATGGAACCGGGCGCACCCTGCCCGACGATCATCACCTACTATCAGGACAAGTCCTTCTCGATGGACATCAAGACGCCGCCTGCGTCCTACTTCCTGAAAAAAGCCGCCAAACTGAAATCCGGCGCCAATAACCCGTCGCGCGAGACGGTTGGCTCGGTCACCACGGCCCAGCTGCGCGAAATCGCGGAAGCCAAGATGAAGGACCTGAGCGCGAACGACGTCGATCAGGCAATGAAGATCATCCTTGGCTCGGCCAAGTCGATGGGCATCGAGGTGAAAGGGTAAGTCATGGCAAAGCTTGGAAAGCGTACCAGAACGGCCCGCGAGGCCTTTGCTGGCAAGGAAGAGGTGACGGTCGAAGAAGCCGTTTCGTTGGTCAAATCCCACGCGACAGCGAAGTTCGACGAAACCGTCGAGATCGCGATGAACCTGGGTGTGGACACGCGCCACGCCGATCAGATGGTGCGAGGCACCGTCGATCTGCCGAACGGCACCGGCAAGTCCGTGCGCGTGGCAGTCTTTGCTCGCGGCGCGAAGGCGGATGAAGCCAAGGAAGCGGGCGCCGATATCGTGGGCGCCGAAGACCTGATGGAAACCGTCCAAGGCGGCACGATCGAGTTCGACCGTTGCATCGCCACACCGGACATGATGCCGATCGTCGGTCGTCTGGGTAAGGTTCTGGGCCCCCGGAACCTGATGCCGAACCCGAAGGTCGGCACGGTGACGATGGACGTCAAGGAAGCCGTTCAGTCGGCCAAGGGCGGTCAGGTGCAGTTCAAGGCCGAGAAGGGCGGCGTCGTCCATGCCGGTGTCGGCAAAGCCTCGTTCGACGAAGCAAAGCTGGTCGAGAACGTGCGCGCCTTCGTCGACGCGGTCTCGAAGGCCAAGCCGACCGGGGCGAAGGGCACCTACATGCAGAAAGTGGCTTTGTCTTCGACCATGGGTCCGGGCATCACCATCGACGTTTCCAACGCCACCGGCAACTGAGCGCCTGCAAAGAATTGAACGGGGCGGTCCTTTGGGGCCGCCCTTTTTCGTTGTAGCCTGTGCCTCATGCGCGCGTTTTTGCTTTTGCCCTTTCTGACGTTTGGATGTGCCGATGAAACCATCTCTGGGTATGCTGACCCGGAGGCGGTCTACCGGCTGGTTGAGTCGGATGGCGAAGCCTTTCCGGCCACCGCGACAATTGCCTTTCCCGAGCCCGGGCGCGCCCAAGGGACCGGCCCGTGCAATGCCTGGAGCGCGGCGCAGACAGCGCCGTATCCGTGGATCGAGCTTGGGCCCATTGCCGCGACACGACGCGCTTGCCCGGACCTTGAAGCAGAGAATCTATTCTTCGAACGCTTGGCCAAGGTGAGTTTGGCGGAAGTAACCGGGACGGTCCTGATCCTGACGGACGAGGACGGTCGCGAGCTTGTGTTCGAAGCGCAGTAGCGCGCCGTCTTAGCTTCGGCTCAACAGGTCGATCAGCCGTTGCCGCGCCTGCGGAAGCGGTTTCGTGCCAAGCGAGGGTGCCAGACGCGTCATCAGGAAATGCCCCGTCACTCGAAGGCCGCTCATGATGTCCGTCGTTTCGCTGCTTTCGCCCGTGAGTGCCGGTGACAACGGCAGCAGCTTCTCTTTCCACGCACCGGCACTTGCCTCGGTGACCGCGCGGCCCGACTTTGGCGAGATGTACCTAAGGTTCTCGGTCGCTCCGCTGATCGCACAGCTACTCAGATCAAGTCCGAATCCAAGTTCGTCGAGCAACGAAAGCTCCCACCGCAAATAGGCCAACGGCCAAAAGTCACCGTCCATCATGTCAAGGACTGTCATCGTTTGACCGTATAGCCGCGCGTGCGGTTCGCGCTCTGGCAAGGCAAACGAGAGGAGCGAGCTGAGGGCATTCAGACCAGCGAGCGTCTTGCGATCCGCCATAAGATGCGCCCGCGACAAAAGCGGTTCTGCCGTGAAGGTGCCCAGGTGGTCTTCGAGCCGCGCGCGCCAGGTGACATCCACTTGGCTGCCGGGTTGCAGCGTTGCCGCCATCTTGCGCGATGCGCCACCGCGAACGATGCCGGCGTGACGTCCTTTTTCTTCGGTGAATACCTCGATGATCGCGGCGGTTTCGCCATGCGGCCGTACCGTCAGCAAAAGCCCTTCGGCGCGCCACTCCATCAGGCAGCTTGCGCGGCTTTGGCGCCTTTGTCGGTCAGTCCGTAGATGCCCTTTTCGACCCGTTCGAACCATCCATAATGGTTGTCAGCCATCAGGCGTGTCGCTTTTTCGACCCCGGTTTCCTTTGCCACCACGGCCCCCTTTGTCGGACCGGCGTTGGCCAGATGCGCCGCACAGCGCAGCGCGTCCTGACGATAGGCCGTGACCAATCCCTGGCGCGTGGCACCGCCGCTGTTCGGATCCCCCTCGCGCTTGGCGAACTCGCGCAAGAGCACGGCCTTGCGCGGTTTCGATTTGCGGGGATTGTAGGGCGCCGGGTCGCAATGAACCTCGACATGGGCGTCCTTCAAACGCACCGTGATCAAGCCCAAACCCAGCCTGCGACAGAGCGTCTTCATCTGTTTCAGCGCTGTCAGATACCGTCGCCCCTTGCCGCGCGGTGCGGCTAAGTACACCGTATCGGTAATTGCCTGACGCGCGACGGCTTGATGCACAAGCGACAGGGAAAAGCCTGTCTTCAACTCCACGATGACCGGGTCCTCCGCGCCGCGACATGCCACGACATCCACCGGGCCAATCTCGGCCTTGACGGTATAGCCCTGGCCTTCAAGAAAGGCCTTTACGGGCGGGTAAAGCTCGGTTTCCTGCATGTGCGTTTTCGCCTCTTGGGGCGGAATCCTAAGCCCGGCACGGGCCGGGTGACAAGGGCCTTGCAAGCCGCTATGAGGGCCGCAAATTGGCAATGAGTGAGACGTCCTCCCATGACTATCAAAGTTTTCGGTCACAAATCCCCCGACACAGACTCAACTGGATCGCCGATCATCTGGGCTTGGTATCTGAGTGAGTGCTGCAGCACGCCCGCCGAGCCGCGTGTTTTGGGCGAGCCGAACACGGAAGCGACGTTCATGCTGAACCGCTGGGGTTTTGATCGTCCCGAGTTTCTGGAAGACGTCGGCGCGGACGATACCTGCGTCATTGTGGATACAAACAACGTCGCCGAGCTTCCGGATGGGATCAATGACGCCAATGTGACTGCAGTGATCGACCACCACCTGCTGGCGGGTGGGTTGAAAACGAAGGCGCCGATCAATATCACCATTCGCCCTGTCGCCTGTACGGCCACCATCATGAACGACCTGATGGGCGAGGATGCCGAAAAGATGCCGGATGCAAT
>JASJDQ010000191.1 GCA_030065075.1 Paracoccaceae bacterium
CGGCAAAGCCAGATCGGTGACGCTTTTGGTTGTCAAAGGACGCGGCGACAATGCGCTGGCGGCACTCGGCTTGCATCCCAAGCGCCCGGTCTCTGATCTTGCCTTCGATGATGGGCCATTGACCGCCTGGGCCTGCGCGATGGGTGTGGAAGTCGCTGATATGCAAACGGCCGAAGTCTCTGTCGCAGGATCTACCTTTCTCAGAGCATCCGAGGATTGTTCGGTCTGGGCCATTCTCCCGGCTACCGGGTCAGATGTTGTTGCTGGGCAGTCTGATGGTGACGTTGAGGTCCGGGTGGATCGCGGCGGGCGCCCTGCGACTTTGCCCGAGCCGTTGGGGCGCGTGATTGACGAATTTACAATTCCTCGTGGCACGGCAAAGGCTTACGAGGTTGTCGAGGGGCAATTCGTGCAGGTGATTGATGTCGAAGGGCAGCAATGCTCGGACTTCATGGCATTTCGAGCCCGGCCTTTGGAAAACGGTGTGGAACGTATGATCGACAGCACGGCGACCCGTTCCATGGTGCGCCAAGCCTACCCCATGCCCGGGCTTCTAGATAAGTATTTCGATCGTGACATGCGGCCGATGCTGCAGGTCGTTCAAGACACATGCGGGCGTCACGACACCTTCGGTCTGGCGTGCACTGCGCGGGGATACGAAGATCGCGGCTTTCCAGAGCACCTGAACTGCTCGGACAATATTTCTGCAGTCATGGAGCCTTTTGGTGTTCAGAGGCGCGCTGCGTGGCCAGCAATCAACTTCTTCTGGAATACCTGGATCGATCCGCATTCGCGACATATCCTGACCGAGGAAAGTCATTCGCGCCCGGGCGATTATGTTGTCATGCGCGCGCTGAGCGATCTGGTCTGCGTCTCGACAGCGTGTCCCGACGATATCGATCCGATCAACGGGTGGAACCCAACAGATATTCACGTGCGAATTTATGCGCCAGAGACTCCGGTCACGCGGGCGGTCGGGTTTCGGACAAAGGAGGATGGGGCGATGCAAGTAAGCCACGAAAGCGCGTTTCATCCGCGCACGTCCAAGTTGACGCAGGATTTCGTGGCCGCACGGAACCTTTGGGTTCCTTCGACGTATCCGTCAACCGGAGCACTGGGCGAGTATTGGGCCTGTCGCGAGAGAGTCTCGCTTCAGGATATGAGTAGTCTTCGCAAATATGACGTGGTCGGTCCCGACGCTGAACGGCTTTTGCAAAGCCTATTGACCCGCGATTTGTCGCGCCTGCCGCAATGGCGCGCGACCTATGCCTTGATGTGCGACGAGACCGGCGCAATTGTTGATGACGGTACCTTGTTCCGGCTTGGACCTCAGCTTTTCCGCTGGTGTTGCGGGTCGGAAGAAAGTGCACGCCGCATCGAGGCGCTTGCCCGAGAGGAGGGACTGCAGGCCCGTCTATCGGACGTAAGCGAAGCGTTGGTCAATATCGCGTTGCAAGGGCCGAAGTCGCGGCGGATGCTTTCAGGAATTGTCTTCACCCAGCCTCACGTTCCGGCTTTGGAGCACCTCAAGTGGTTTGGTGTCACAGTGGGCCGGCTGAATGACCGCGAGGGCGCGAGCTTTATGCTGTCGCGCACCGGTTACACGGGTGAGCTTGGGTACGAGTTGTTTTGCTCAAGAACCGATGCCATCGCGCTGTGGGACAGCCTGATGTCGCACGGGGAGGTGTTCGGGATCGCGCCGATGGGAACAGCGGCGCTGGAGACCATTCGGATTGAAGCAGGGCTTGCCGCAGCCGGCGCTGAGTTCCGGGCCGGTGTCGATGCTTACGAGGCGGGGCTGGGTTTTGCTGTTGATCTGCGAAAGTCGGACTTCGTCGGCAAGGCTGCGTTGGAGCGCAACGCCGAGACACCACGCGCTTGCCTAAAGGGTCTGTTGATGAGCGGCGATGACGTACCTATGGCCGGGGCCGCGGTCTATGCCGGAGAGCGGCAGATCGGGGAGGTCACATCCGCCACACGATCGCCGCTGCTGGGACATGGTATTGCGATGGCCCGGCTCGCGGTTGAGCATTCAGCGAATGGCCATGCACTGGAAGTTGGAATGATGGACGGGCACATGAAGCGCCTGCCGGCTCGGGTCGTGGATATTCCGTTTGTCGATCCCAAGCGGGAGAGGGCGCGGGCATGACGTGCCATGCTTTGACAGCCCGGAGCGCAACTCTACCCATGGGGCAGAAGGCCATCGCTCGGCAACCGCTCCAGAAAGTTCCATATCGCACGCGTGGTGTGGTTGGAGCGAGGCTCATTGCGATAGAGCCTTATGTCGAGTGCGACTTGCCACGCTTCAGCGCCGGTAGGCACAAGCAGGCCCGCATCGATGTCGGGCGCAATCAGCGTTTCAGGAAGCCAGGCAACGCCGTCGCCCGCACGTGCCCGCATCCGAAGCGCGCCTGCCATCGAGTTCTCGTAAACGGTGCGGAGGCGTCGCTTCAGATCGAAGCCGATCAACGTTGGCTCCATCAAAGCGGTGATCGGCGCCGTGTCTCCAAAGCGGAGAAAAGGCGTCAATTCTGGCGTCTTGAAGTCGAAGACAGCTGCGCCCTCAGGCGTCGGCTTGGAGACAGGGATCAACCGGTCCTTACCGATAAGGATCGAAGCGGGATCATCCGTCGACGCCGAGCTTTGGGACCCGTAGGCCACGACAAAGTCCACCTGCCCATTTTGAAGGTCTTGCAGGCAATTCGGCAAGTCATCCGCCCGCAAGCGCGACAGGATCGGCCCATAGGCGTCCTCGAGCGCCTGCAGCCAACGGGGGTAAAACCTCCATCCAATGGAGTGTTGAGCGCCGAAGGTCACGACATAACGATCCGGCAGGGCTTGAGACGCGAGTATCTGGCTGCGTTCCAGTTCAATACGGCTGAGTGCCTGAAGTCCCGCATCGAGCATTTGGTGGCCAGCTTCGGTCAGCCGCACGGGTTGTCGCGACCGGTCGACCAGAAGCGCACCTGCCCAGTTTTCGAGCGATTTGATACGGCGCGAAAATGCGGGCTGGCTCAGGTTGCTCAACGTGGCGGCCCGCGAAAAATTGCCGGTCTGGTGCAAACGTTCAAGATCGCGAAACAGGGAGACATCCATGCGTTTTGCATAATGCAAAAAATGCATGATGTCATTCGAACATGACATTGGAGCCACAGAGCAATTTCGCGCAGGCTGTAGACTTGGATTCCAAGCAGGACTTTCCCCATGGCTGATACCGCTACGCTCGATCGTCAAACAACCGGCCTTTCGCTTGACCGGTTCCCCAGAACACCATTGTGCCATCAACCGACGCCGGTTGAAGAGATGCCGCGGCTGTCAAAGCTGCTTGGCGGCCCGCAGTTGTTCATCAAACGCGATGACTGCACAGGCCTAGCCACCGGCGGGAACAAGACCCGCAAGCTGGAGTTTCTCGTTGGTGAGGCATTGAAGGCGGGTGCCGATATGCTGGTCACGCAGGGGGCGGTGCAATCGAACCACGTGCGTCAGACGGCAGCAGCGGCGTGCAAGGTTGGTATGAAGTGTCATGTGCTGCTTGAGCGCCGGGTCCCGGGTGTGGATGCGTCGTATGAGCAGACCGGCAATGTCCTGCTCGACACACTGTTAGGGGCCACGCATGAGTTTCGGCCCGCTGGTCTCGACATGAACGCCGAGGCTGAGGCAGTGACCGAGACGTTGCGCGCCGATGGGCACGCTCCTTATTTCATCCCGGGCGGCGGCTCGAACGCCACTGGGGCGTTGGGTTATGCCAGTTGCGCTCAGGAAATCGTCGCGCACTGCGAAAACGCAGGTCAGTTGTTCGACTGGCTCGTGATGGCCACTGGCAGCACCGGGACACAAGCCGGGCTGGTTGCGGGCTTCAAAGCGTTGTCCTACGACCTGCCTGTGATGGGAGTCAGTGTCCGCCAACCGCATGACCGGCAGGTTGCAGCGGTGCATGGGCTCACGCTAAAGACGCTCGAAAAACTGGGTGCTGATCCGATTGAGGTCAGCGCAATCCACGTGGATGACGGCTATGTAGGGGAGGGGTACGGCATACCTGCACCGTCCACTTACGAGGCAATCCACCTCACGGCCCGGCAGGAAGGCATCCTTCTGGATCCGGTTTATTCGGCCAAAGGGATGGCGGGCCTGATCGGCATAGTCCGGCAAGGCTTCTTCAAGCCGACCGACAAAGTGCTTTTCCTGCACACGGGGGGTGCCACGGCGCTCTTCGCATATGAAGACCAACTCATCCAGTCAATTGACTCAACCAACGTCTAAAACGGACGAGATACAACAGAGGAGAAAACGATGAAATCCAACATGAAAACCTTGGGGCTAGTGGCCGCAGTCAGCATCTTTGCTTTGCCCGCATTTGCAGCCGAGAAAGTCGCCATCGGCGTGCCGACCTGGACCGGGGCGCAGGCCATTGCCCATGTCCTGGGCGAGATCGTGACCTCGCGCATCGGGGGCGAGGTCGAATACGTGCCGGGAAACAACGCGACAATCTTTCAGGCGATGGACCAGGGTAAAGGCGACATCGACGTGCATCCAGATGTCTGGCTGCCGAACCAGGAGAGCTTCACCAAGGAGTATGTGGACG
This sequence comes from Paracoccaceae bacterium, assembly GCA_030065075.1. Classification (GTDB taxonomy): domain Bacteria; phylum Pseudomonadota; class Alphaproteobacteria; order Rhodobacterales; family Rhodobacteraceae; genus JAJDOD01. The sequence continues at coordinate 4,583 of JASJDQ010000191.1, forward strand.
GTAAAGGCACGGTCACGCTGTCGTCCAATCCCTATCAGGGCAACCAGGGCTTCTGCGTGACCAAGGATTTCGGTGAAGCCAACAACATCACCGACATCGCCGACCTTGGCCGTCCCGATGTTGCTGCGCTGATGGACAGTGACGGAAACGGTCTCGGCGAGATGTGGATCGGTGCGCCTGGCTGGGCGTCGGCCAATGTGAACGAGGTCAAGACGCGTGACTATGGGCTGCTCGACTTCGTTGAACCAATCCGCGCCGAAGAAGCCGTCAAGACCGCGCGCATCAAGGACAGTATCGCGAAAGGCGAAGGCTATGCGTTCTACTGCTATGAGCCGCATGCCGTATGGTTCATGTTTGATGTGATGATGCTGACCGAGCCGGCGTACGACCCGGAGAAGTATGTAATGGTACAGCCGTCGGACGATGCCGACTGGTATGAGAAATCCATGGTCGCCTCCAAGGATGCTTTGAAGGACGTGCAGATCGCGTGGTCTAACTCGCTCGTGGACCGTTCGCCCGCGATTGCCGAATTCTTCCAGAACTTCAAACTGGATGCCTCGGATGTCAGCCAACTGGCATACGAGATCAGCGCCAACGGGCGTGACCCGGCTGAAGTGGCAGCCGAGTGGGTCGAGGCCAACTCGGATCGCGTGGATGCGATGCTGGGCCTCTAAGCTCGCCTAGGATGACAATCGGTGGCGCGGTCGGTATCGTGCCGCCGATCCCTTAGCTGTCAGGGGTGGACACTATGCAAGACGGGAAAGTCATCGAGATTTCCAATGTTTGGAAAATCTTTGGCGATAACGCGCAGGCCGCCCTTTCAGCCATTCGTGAGCGCGAGCTTGGCAAGGCCGAAGTTCTTGCAGAGTACAACGCGGTGGTCGGCGTTGCGGATGTCAGCCTGAGCGTCAACCGCGGCGAAATCTTCTGCATCATGGGACTGTCCGGTAGTGGTAAGTCGACGCTGGTCCGCCACTTCAACCGGCTGCTTGAGCCCACTGCGGGCAAGATCGAGATCGAAGGCACCGATGTCATGGCGTTGGGCACGCGTGAGTTACAGAAGTTCCGCAACGAGAAAATCGGGATGGTCTTCCAGAACTTCGCGCTGATGCCGCACCGCTCGGTTCTCGACAATGTCGCGATGCCGTTGGAGATCCGAAAGGTCGCCAAGAACGAACGCATGCGGCAGGCGGCGGCGATCCTGGACATCGTGGAGCTTGGGGCGTGGGGGTCGAAGTTCGCGCATGAACTGTCGGGCGGCATGCAGCAGCGCGTGGGGCTTGCCCGGGCCCTGGCGGCGAACCCCGATGTGCTGTTGATGGACGAGCCATTCTCGGCGCTCGATCCACTGATCCGACGCCAGTTGCAGGACGAGTTCATCCGGCTGAGCAAGATCCTCAAGAAGACAACGATCTTCATCACACACGACCTTGATGAGGCTGTCCGCATTGGCGACCGTATCGCAATCATGCGTGACGGCAGAATGGTGCAGATCGGGACGGCGGAAGATATCGTAATGAATCCCGCCGACGACTACGTCGCCGACTTCGTTGCAGGCATCTCGCGGTTGAAGGTCGTGCATGCGCACGCTGTGATGCAACCGATCGAGGCGCACGTCTCGACCAATGGTGGTCTTTCGGCAGACGCACCACGCGTTGACGAAGATGAGTCCCTGAGCACCCTGATCAATATAGCGATTGACGATGAGCATCCCATCGTCGTGCAGGACGCGGGCAGGGATGTCGGCGTTATCACCCGGGCGGATCTGCTCAAAACCGTGATCGAAGGGACGGAGGTATCGTAATGGACCAGTCTGTGAGGACGTCCGGAGACCTCGGGATCAACCCGCTTGAGGACACAAACAGCGATGCTGCCCTCGCCTATGCCGATGAGCGGCGCGACAACATCCGAACCTTTGTCCGCACTTCGCCCGAATACTACATCCGCATGTTCGACAAAATCGGAGCGTCCTCGCGCTTTACGCCGACATTTAACCTGATGGCCGGTCTCTTCGGTCCAATTTGGTTTGGTGCGAGGGGGCTTTGGAACTGGGCGCTTCCGTTTCTCATCTTGGAAGCGCTGGCCTTCGTGCAAATTGCGCGTGGCCTTTTTGGGGACCTCGGCGCGGATGCCATGGCACGGATCGCGTCCATCGAGGGCACGCTGGAACTCAGGCGCCAGCAGCTTGCGGCAGCGATCGAGAATAACTCCGACCGCGTGGAAGCCTTTCAGAGGACTGTCGATTCCCTAGAGGCGAATATCGGGGGGATCCGTGCCGAGGCCGAAGCGGCCGCGGCCATGGGACCCACAATTGCGCTGGCCGGTCTTGGCATTCTTTTGGCCGCCAAGCTGGCGCAAGCCTTGGTGGCCAATACAGCTCTGGAGGCCCGCTTCTCGGACTGGCTGAGTGACCGGACGATCCGGTCTGGCTTGCCGCAAGGTCAGATCATCTTCAGCGCCATCTTCATGGCACTGATCGTCTTCGCGGCCATGATGCACTACAGCTTCCCGGGCCGGTTCAGCCTGCTCTCGGATTTCCCGACGGACCCCGATATCCGGCTTGTGAGCATCGACGGGGTGGAGGCGTTCTTCAATTGGGCCGTGCTGAACGGCGAATATCTGTTCGACGGGATCACTTACGTCATCCGGCTTGTCCTCGACGCGCTTGAGGTCGTCTTTGTCAGCACACCTTGGATCGTGATCGCCTCGCTGATCATTCTTCTGACGTGGCTGACGGCAGGCGTGCGCATGGCGATCTATTCCGGCGCGTTCCTGGCTTACATGGGCCTGCTTGGCTTCTGGGAAAAGGCCATGACGACCCTGGCACTTTTGGGCACGGCGGCCTGTCTTTCGATCTTGATCGGGATCCCGCTTGGCATGTTTGCCGCCCGGCGACCGCGGTTCTATTCCTTCATCCAACCGATCATGGACTTCATGCAGACTATGCCCGCCTTCGTCTTCATGATCCCCGTCATTGCCTTTTTCGGTACCGGCAAACCGGCGGCTGTCGTCACCACCATGATCTTCGGCGGCACGCCCGTCGTGCGCCTGACCGTGCTTGGGTTGCGCGGCGTCCCGGAAAGCGTCCGCGAGGCCGCCATCAGCTTCGGCGCAAACAAGTGGTACCTATTGACCAAGGTCGACTTGCCGCTCGCTGGTCCGTCGATCCGCGCGGGCATCAACCAGACCATCATGTTGTCGCTCGCAATGGTCGTTGTGGCCTCGCTGATTGGAGCGAAAGGTCTGGGCGAAGACGTGCTTGAAGCGCTGCAATACGCGAATGTCGGTCAGGGCATTCTCGCCGGGTTCTCGATCCTCTTCTGCGCCATGATCCTTGATCGAATTGTGCAGGGCAACAACAAGTGACGCCGCTTGTCTTCGTCCATGGCTTCATGGGCGGAAGCGCGCAATGGGACGTGCAGGCGCCATTGCGAGAAAGGCGAGACCTGATCTGTCTCGACTTGCCCGGATTCGGAGAAAACGCAGCGTTGGCGCCCTTGGGCCGGATCGAGGACTTCGCAAGCTGGGTGCTGCATGATCTGAGCACGCGTGGGGTAAAGCGATTTGACCTCCTCGGACATTCCATGGGCGGCATGATCGTGCAGGAGATGGTTCGGCAAGCACCAGAGCGCGTGAACCGGCTTGTACTCTATGCGACAGGCGCGCAGGGGGTTTTGCCCGGGCGGTTCGAGACCATAGAAACATCAATGCATCGTGCGCGGAACGATGGCGCAAAAGCGACGGCGCGCCGCATTTCGGCAACCTGGTTTTTGAGGAAAGAGGCGGCCGAACATTACAATCACTGTGCTGAAGTGGCCGAGTTGGCTGGGTTGGATGCAATTCTTGCGGGTCTGGTCGCAATGCGGGATTGGTCCGGAGAGGATCATCTGCCCAA